>NZ_JBHJUK010000007.1:0-137967 GCF_042266225.1 Kitasatospora sp. NPDC056181 | reverse complement strand
GTCATCGGCCGGCCGGTGACCAACGCGAGGCTGTACGTGCTCGACGGCGCCCTGCGGCCGGTGCCGGCCGGTGTGCCGGGCGAGCTGTACATCGCGGGCGCGGGCCTGGCCCGCGGCTACCTGAACCGGCCCGGCCTGACCGCCGGACGCTTCGTCGCCGACCCCTCCGGACCGACCGGCTCCCGGATGTACCGCACCGGGGACCTGGTGCGCTGGGACGCGGCCGGGAATCTGGAGTTCCTCGGCCGCACGGACGACCAGGTCAAGATCCGCGGCTTCCGCGTCGAGCTCGGCGAGATCGAGGCCGTCCTCACCGAGCACCCGCGGGTCGCCCGGGCCGCCGTCACGGTGCGCACCGAGGAGGAGCCCCGGCTGGTCGCCTACGCCGTCCCCGAGCCCGGCACGACGGTCACCGACGCCGCCCTGCGCGAACACCTGCGGGAACGGCTGCCCAAGCACATGGTGCCGTCGGCCTTCGTGGTGCTGGACGCCCTGCCCCTGACCCCGAACGGCAAGCTCGACCGGCGGGCCCTTCCCGCGCCCGACCGGCAGCCCGCCGACCCGGGCCGCGCCCCGCGCACCGCGACCGAGCACCTGCTCGCCGGGCTGTTCGCCGAGGTGCTCGGCGTGCTGGAGGTCGGCGCGGACGACAACTTCTTCGACCTCGGCGGGCACTCCCTGCTGGCCACCCGGCTGGTCGCCCGGGCGCGGTCGGTACTGGGCGTGGAGCTGAGGCTGAGCGACCTCTTCGACGCGCCGACGGTGGCGGAACTGGCCGCGGCGGTGGACGTCGCGGGCCGGGCGCGCCCGGCGCTGGGGCGGCGCGAGCGCCCCGAGGCGATCCCGCTGTCCTTCGCACAGCGCCGACTGTGGTTCCTACACCGCATGGAGGGCCCGAGCGCCACGTACAACATCCCGCTGGCGCTGCGGCTGTCCGGAAACCTGGACCAGCGGGCCCTGGAGGCCGCCCTGGCGGACGTGGTCGAGCGGCACGAGAGCCTGCGCACGGTCTTCCCGGTGTTCGACGGCGTGCCGTGCCAGCGGGTGCTGGACCTCGACGGGGCCCGGCCGCGGCTGCGGGTGACCGAGGTCGGCGAGCGTGACCTGCCGGACCGGCTGGCGGAGGCGGCCAGGCACGGCTTCGAGCTCTCCGAGGAACCGCCGCTGCACGCCGAGCTGTTCCGGACGGCGGCCGACGCGTACGTGCTGCTCCTGGTGGTGCACCACATCGCCGGTGACGGCTGGTCGGCGGGCCCGCTCTCACGGGACCTCACGACCGCCTACGCGGCCCGCGCCGAGGGGGCGAAGCCGGAGTGGTCGCCGCTGCCGGTCCAGTACGCCGACTACGCGCTCTGGCAGCGCGAGCTGCTCGGCGAGGGCTCCGACCCGGGCAGCCTGCTGAGCGGCCAACTGGCCCACTGGCGGGAGCAGCTCGCGGACCTGCCCGAGCAGGTCGAGCTGCCCTTCGACCGGCCCCGGCCGGCGGCGATGTCCTACCGGGGCGCCCACCTGCCGGTGCGGATCGACGCCGAGCTGCACCAGGGCCTGCGCGCGCTCGCCCGGGACGGCGGGGCGAGCCTCTTCATGGTGCTCCAGGCCGGGCTGGCCGCCCTACTGGGCAAGCTCGGCGCGGGCACCGACGTCCCGATCGGCACCCCGATCGCCGGCCGCACCGACGAGGCCCTGGACGACCTGGTCGGCTTCTTCGTCAACACCCTGGTGCTGCGCACCGACCTCTCCGGCGACCCGTCGTTCACCGAACTCCTGGGCCGGGTGCGCTCCGACGCGCTGGCCGCGTACGCGCACCAGGACGTGCCGTTCGAGCACCTCGTGGAGGCGCTGAACCCGACCCGGACGCTGGCGCACCACCCCCTGTTCCAGACCATGCTCGCCCTGCAGAACGCGCCGCTCGGGACCTTCGACCTGCCGGGGCTGCGGGTGGCGACCGACCTGGTGCACACCGGGACGGCCAAGTGCGACCTGACCTTCATCCTGGCCGAACAGCCCGACGGGCTCTCGGGCGTGGTCGAGTACAGCACCGACCTGTTCGACGGGGCCACCGTGGCGGGGATCGTCGACCGGTGGCTGCGGCTGCTGCGGGCCGTCGTCGCCGACCCCGGCCGACGGATCGGCCAGGTGGACGTGCTGTCCGCCGACGAGCTCCGCGCGCTGATCCCGGCCGACGCCGACCGGAGCGGGGAAGAGCCGGAGAGCAGCCTGACCGCGCTGTTCGAGCAGCAGGTGCGGGCGACCCCGGCCGCGGTCGCCCTCACGGACGGCGAAGTCACGCTGACGTACGGAGAGTTGAACGCCCGCGCCAACCGGCTCGCGCACGCGCTGATCGACCGGGGCGTCGGCCCGGAGCGGATGGTCGCGCTGGCCCTGCCGCGCTCGGCGGAGCTGGTCGTGGCCGTCCTCGCGGTGCTCAAGGCCGGCGGCGCCTACGTCCCGGTCGACCCGGCCTACCCGGCCGCCCGGATCGCCTACCTGCTCCAGGACACCCGGCCCGCGCTGCTCGTGACGACGAGCCGGACCGGCGGGCTGCCGGGGGCGGACCACGTGGACCGGCTGCTGCTGGACGCCGTCGACCTGGACGGGCAGCCGGACACGGACCCCGGGACCACCGTCGACCCCGGCCACCCCGCCTACGTCATCCACACCTCCGGATCCACCGGCAACCCCAAGGGCGTGGTGGTCCCGCACCGCAACGTGGTGCGCCTGTTCCGGACGACGGAGGAGCTGTTCGGCTTCACCGCCGACGACGTCTGGACCCTCTTCCACTCCTACGCCTTCGACTTCTCGGTCTGGGAGCTGTGGGGCCCGCTCCTGCACGGCGGCCGCCTCGTGGTCGTGGACCACGAGACCAGCCGCTCGCCCGGCCGGTTCCTGGACCTCCTCGTCCGCGAGCGGGTGACGGTGCTCAACCAGACGCCGTCCGCCTTCTACCAGCTGATGCAGGCGGACGCCGAGCACCCGCGCGAACTCGCCCTGCGCACGGTGGTGTTCGGCGGTGAGGCGCTGGAACACGCCCGGCTGGCGAGCTGGTACGAGCGGCACCCGGAGGACGCGCCGCGGCTGGTCAACATGTACGGGATCACCGAGACCACCGTGCACGTCACGTACGCGGCGCTCGACCGGTCCGTCACCGCCGCCGGCCGGATCGGCGCGCCCCTCCCGGACCTGCGGACGTACGTGCTCGACGACGGCCTGCGACCGGTGGCCCCGGGGGTGCCCGGCGAGCTGTACGTGGCGGGCCCCGGCCTGGCCCGCGGCTACCTGAACCGGCCCGGCCTGACCGCCGGGCGGTTCGTCGCCGACCCCTTCGGGCCGGCCGGCTCCCGGATGTACCGCAGCGGCGACGTGGTGCGCCGTGCCGGGGACGGCAGCCTGCGCTACGTCGGCCGGGCCGACCAGCAGGTGAAGGTGCGCGGCTTCCGGATCGAGCTCGGCGAGATCGAGGCGGCGCTGGCCGCGCACCCCGACGTCGCCCAGGTCGCCGTCCTGGCCCGGCAGGACCGGGCCGACGACACCCGGCTGGTCGCCTACCTGGTGCCGGCCGCGGGCGCCGCGCCGCGCCCGGCCGGCCTGCGCGGACACCTCGCCGAGCGGCTGCCGGAACACATGGTGCCGTCGGCCTTCGTCGTGCTGGACACGCTGCCGCTGACCGCCAACGGCAAGCTGGACCACCGGGCCCTGCCCGCCCCGGACCTCGCCCCGGCGGCGGTCGGCCGCGCGCCTCGCACCCCGCAGGAGCAGATCCTTTGCGAGCTGTTCGTGGAGATCCTCGGCGTGGCGTCGGTGGGCGTCGAGGACGGCTTCTTCGACCTGGGCGGGCACTCGCTGCTGGCCACCCGCCTGGCCGCCCGGATCCGCTCCACCCTCGGCGTGGAGATGGCGCTGCGCACCCTGTTCGAGGCGCCGACCCCGGCCGCTCTGGCCGCGGCCCTGGTCGCGGCCGGACCGGCCCAGGCGGCGCTGGCACCGTACCGGCGGCCCGAGCGGATCCCGCTGTCGTTCGCGCAGCGGCGGCTGTGGTTCCTCCACCAACTGGAGGGCGCCAGCGGGAACTACAACATCCCGCTGGCGTGGCGGCTGTCCGGCCCGCTCGACCGGGAGGCGCTGAACGCGGCACTGACGGACACGGTGGCCCGGCACGAGAGCCTGCGAACGGTGTTCCCGACGGTGGACGGCGTGCCGTACCAGCAGGTGCTGGACGTCGCGGCGGCCCGCCCGGGGCCGTCCGTCCGCCGGACGACCGAGGCCGAGCTCGCCGGGCTGCTCACGGCGGCGCAGGCCCACCGCTTCGATCTGGAGACCGAACTCCCGCTGCACGCCGAGCTGTTCGAGCTGGCGCCGGACGAGCACGTGCTGCTGCTGGTGCTCCACCACATCGCCGGCGACGGCTGGTCGCTCGGCCCGCTGGCCGCCGACCTCACCGCGGCCTACGCGGCCCGCTGCCGGGGCGAGGAGCCGCGACGGGAACCGCTGCCGGTCCAGTACGCCGACTACACCCTGTGGCAGCACGAGCTGCTCGGCGAGGCCACCGACAGCGACAGTCCGTTCGCCCGCCAGGCGGCCTACTGGAAGAGCCGGCTGGCCGGTCTCCCGGAGCAGATCCAGCTGCCCGTCGACCGGCCCCGCCCGGCGGTCGCCTCGCACCGGGGCGGCCACGTGCGGGCCGGCCTGGACGCGGAACTGCACCGCGGGCTGCGCGAGCTCGCCCGCACCAACGGCACCAGTCTGTTCATGGTGCTGCAGGCCGGGCTGGCGGCCCTGCTGAGCAGGCTCGGCGCGGGCGAGGACGTCCCGGTCGGCAGCCTCACCGCCGGGCGGACCGACGAGGCCGTGGACGACCTGGTCGGCTTCTTCGTGAACACCCTCGTGCTTCGCACCGACACCTCGGGCGACCCGACCTTCACCGAGCTGCTCGGCCGGGTGCGGGACACCGCGCTCGCCGGGTACGCGCACCAGGACCTGCCGTTCGAGTACCTGGTCGAGGCCCTCAACCCGTCCCGGTCGCTCTCCCACCACCCGCTGTTCCAGGTCATGCTGGTGCTGCAGAACAACGCCCGGGCCGAGTTCGCCCCGCCCGGCCTGCGGGTCGCCGAGCTGGAACTGAGCGCCACCACGTCCAAGTTCGACCTGGTCCTCTCGCTGGCCGAGCGGCAGACCGAGGACGGATCGCCGGCCGGGATCGACACGTCCGTCCAGTTCGCGAGCGACCTGTACGACCGGGGCACCGTGGAGACGATGGTCGCGCGCCTGGTGCGGCTGCTGACCGCGGCCGTCGCCGACCCGGGCCGGCGGATCGGCCGTCTGGACCTGCTGTCCGCCGAGGAGCGCCGCGAGCTGCTGCCCGCCGCCGAGGGCAGGGCGGCGGCCGGCAGCCTGCTGGAGGCCTTCACGGCGCAGGTGGCGGCCACTCCGGAGGCCGTCGCGCTGGACTCCGCGGACGCAAAGCTGACGTACCGTCAACTCAACGCCCGGGCGAACCGGTTCGCGCACTCACTGATCGCCCGTGGGGTGGGGCCGGAGCAGCTGGTGGCGCTGGCGCTGCCGCGGTCGGCGGAGTTCGTCGTGGCGGTCCTGGGCGTGTTGAAGGCGGGCGCCGCCTACCTGCCCGTGGACCCGGCGTACCCGCAGTCGCGGATCGCCTTCATGCTGGAGGACGCCCGGCCGAGCGTGGTGGTCGACGACCCGGCGGCGGTCGCCGGGGCGGCTGCGGCACCGGAGTGGCCGCAGACCGACCCGGTCGTCGCGGTGGACGCCCGGAACGCGGCGTACGTGATCTACACCTCCGGCTCCACCGGACAGCCCAAGGGCGTGGTGGTGAGCCACGCGGGTGTGCCGGCCATGGTGGCCGCGCAGGTCGACCGGCTCGGCATCGACGCCGGAAGCCGGGTGCTCCAGTTCTCCTCGCCCAGCTTCGACGTCTCCCTGTGGGACGTCCTCGGCGCCCTGTCCACCGGCGCCACCCTGGTGCTCGCGCCCGCGGCCGAGCCGGTCGCCGCGCTGACCGGTCCGGGCCTCGCGCTCACCCACGCGACCGTGCCGCCGTCGGTGCTGGCCGCGCTGACACCGGACGCGGTGGACGTGCCGACGCTGGCGGTGGCGGGCGAGGCCTGCCCGCCGGAGCTGGTGACGCGCTGGGCGCCGGGACGGCGGATGATCAACGCGTACGGTCCGACCGAGACCACGGTCGTCGCGACGATCAGCGAGCTGCTGACGCCCGGCTCCGGTGTGCCGCCGATCGGCCGTGTCGTCGCCGGGCTCCGCGGGTACGTGCTGGACGAGCGGCTGGGTCTGGTGGCGCCCGGCGTGACCGGGGAGCTGTACCTCGCCGGCCCGGGCCTGGCCCGCGGCTACCTGAACCGGCCCGGGCTCTCCGCCGCACGGTTCGTCGCCTGTCCGTTCGGACCGGCGGGCGCCAGGATGTACCGCACCGGCGACCTGGTACGCCGGCGCCCCGACAACCAGCTGGAGTACGTCGGCCGCGCCGACGACCAGGTCAAGGTGCGCGGCTTCCGGATCGAACTCGGCGAGATCGAGACCGCCCTCGCCGAACACCCGCAGGTCGGCCAGGTCGCGGTGACCGCCCGGAAGGACCGGGCGCAGGACACCCGGCTGGTCGCCTACCTGGTGCCCGCCGCCGGGGCGGAGCCGCGGCCGGAGGAGCTGCGGGCGCACCTTCGCGAGCGGCTGCCGGACTACATGGTGCCCGCCGCGTTCGTCTCCCTCGACGCCCTGCCGCTGAACACCAACGGCAAGCTCGACCGGCGCGCCCTGCCCGAGCCCGAGTTCACCGTGTCGAGCGCCGCCCGGGCGCCGCGCACCTCCCAGGAGCAGGTGCTGGCCGGACTGTTCGCCGAGGTGCTGGGCCTGCCGCAGGTCGGCGTCGACGACGACTTCTTCGACCTGGGCGGGCACTCCCTGCTGGCCACCCGGCTGGTGGCCCGGGTCCGCGCGACCCTGGGCCGGGAACTGGCGCTGCACACCCTGTTCCGGACCCCGACGGTGGCCGGGCTGGCCGCCGGACTGGGCGGCGCCGGCCGGGCCCGGCTCGCCCTGGAGCGGGCCGAACGGCCCGAGCTGGTCCCGCTGTCGTCCGCCCAGCGCAGGCTCTGGTTCCTGCACCAGCTGGAGGGCGCCGGGCCGATCTACAACATCCCGCTGGCGTGGCGGCTCACCGGGCCGCTGGACCCGGCGGCCCTGGCGGAGGCGCTCGGCGACGTCGTCGACCGGCACGAGACCCTGCGCACGGTCTTCCCCGCGGTCGACGGCGTGCCGTACCAGAAGGTGCTGGCCGCCGGGGAGGTGCGGCCGGAACTGCCGGTCACGCCCGTGGACGAGGCGGAGCTGCCCGCCCTGCTGGCCGGGGCCGCGGCGCGGGGCTTCGACCTCGCGGCCGAACCGCCGCTGCGTGCCGAGGTGTTCGAACTCTCCGCCGACGAGCACGTGCTGCTCCTGGTGGTGCACCACATCGCCGGCGACGGCTGGTCGCTGGGCCCGCTGGCCGCCGACCTGGCCACCGCGTACGCGGCGCGCCGCCGGCGCGAGGAGCCGCAGTGGGCGCCGCTGCCGGTGCAGTACGCCGACTACACCCTGTGGCACGACCGGCTGCTCGGGGACGTCGCCGACCCCGCGAGCCTGTCCGCCCGGCAGTCGGCCTACTGGACGGAGCGGCTGGCCGGCCTTCCCGAGCAGATCCGGCTGCCCGCCGACCGGCCCCGCCCGGCGACCACCTCCTACCGCGGCGGACACCTGACGGTCGACCTGGACCCGGAGCTTCACGGTGCGCTGGTGGCCCTGGGCCGGGAGCGCGGGGCCAGCGTCTACATGGTGCTCCAGGCCGCGCTGGCGGCCCTGCTGGACAAGCTCGGCGCGGGCACGGACATCCCGGTCGGCAGTCTGATCGCCGGCCGGACGGACCAGGCTGTGGACGACCTGGTCGGGTTCTTCGTGAACACCCTGGTGTTCCGTACGGACACGAGCGGCGATCCGTCCTTCGCCGAACTGCTGGTCCGGGTCCGGGATGGCGCCCTCGGCGCGTACGCGCACCAGGACCTGCCGTTCGAACACCTCGTCGAGGCCCTCAACCCGTCCCGGTCGCTCGCCCGCCAGCCGCTGTTCCAGGTGCTGCTCGCCCTGCAGAACGTGCCGCGCACCGAGTTCGCGCTGACCGGTCTGAGCGCCGAGATCCTGCCGGTGCGCACGCCCACGGCGATGTTCGACCTCGGTTTCCACCTGCTGGAGCGCGGCGGCACCGGCGGCCCGGCCGGGGGCATCGTCGGGCGGGTCGAGTACAGCACCGACCTGTTCGACCACGCCACGGTGGAGGCGCTGGTGGCCCGCTGGCTGCGGCTGCTGGCGGCGGTGGTCTCCGAGCCCGACCGGCCGCTGAGCCGGATCGACGTCCTCACCGCCGAGGAGCGGCACGAGCTGCTGGTCGCGCGCAACGACACCGCCCGCCCGGCACCCGTCACCACTCTGCCGGCGCTGTTCGAGGCGCAGGTCCGGGCGACCCCGGAGGCCGAGGCGGTGGTGTTCGAGGCCGGTGAGCCGATGCCCCGCGTGCTGACGTACCGCGAGCTGAACCGCCGGGCCAACCGGCTGGCACACGCCCTGATCGCCCGCGGGGTGGGCCCGGAGCAGGTCGTCGCCCTGCGGCTGCCGCGCTCGGCCGAGCTGGTGGTCGCCGTCCTCGCGGTGCTCAAGACGGGCGCGGCGTACCTGCCGATCGACCCGGACTACCCGGCCGCCCGCATCGCGTACATGCTGGAGGACGCCCGGCCGGCCGTCGTGCTCGACGACCTCGCGGCCGTCGAGCCGTCCGGCGGGCAGCCGGAGCACGATCCGGCCGTCGCCGTGGACGCCCGGCACCCGGCCTACGTCATCTACACCTCCGGCTCCACCGGCCGGCCCAAGGCCGTGGTGATGCCCGCCGCCGGGCTGCTGAACCTGCTGGAGTGGCACCACGAGGCCGTCGGTGGCGAACCGGGCACGCGCACCGCGCAGTTCACCGCGATCAGCTTCGACGTCTCGGTGCAGGAGGTGCTCTCCGCGCTGCTGTACGGCAAGACCCTGGTGGTGCCGACCGAGGAGCAGCGCCGCAGCGCCGAGCTGTTCGCGCACTGGCTGGACCGGAACCGGGTCGCGGAGCTGTTCGCGCCCAACCTGGTGGTCGAGGCGCTGGCCGAGGCCGCCGAGGAGGCCGGGCTGGAGCTGCCGAGCCTGCGGCTGGTGGCCCAGGCCGGTGAGGCGATGCGCCTCGGTGGTGCCGTGCGCCGCTTCCAGGAGCGCCGGCCGGGCCGGGTGCTGCACAACCACTACGGCCCCGCCGAGACCCACGTCATCACCGCCTACCCGCTGCCGGCCGATCCGGCCGACTGCCCGCTGCCGGTGCCGATCGGCCGTCCGATCGCCAACTGCCGGGCGTACGTGCTGGATGCGGCGCTGCGGCCGGTCGCCCCCGGTGTGCTGGGCGAGCTGTACCTCGCCGGGTCCGGGCTCGCCCGCGGCTACCTGAACCGGCCCGGGCTCACCGCCGGCCGCTTCGTCGCCGACCCGTACGGTCCGGCGGGCGCGAGGATGTACCGCACCGGAGACCTGGTCCGTTGGCGCGCCGACGGCGAGCTGGAGTTCGCCGGCCGGGTGGACCACCAGGTGAAGGTCCGCGGGTTCCGGATCGAGCCGGGCGAGATCGAGGCCGAGCTGACGGCGCACCCCGGCCTCGCCCAGGCCGCCGTACTCGCCCGCGAGGACCGGCCGGGCGAGACCAGGATCGTCGCGTACGCGGTGCCCTCGGCCCAGAGTCCGGCCACCGCGGCGGAACTGTCGGCACACCTGCGCGACCGGTTGCCCGACTACATGGTGCCGTCCGCATTCGTGCTGCTCGACGCACTGCCACTGACGCCCAACGGCAAGCTGGACCGCGCCGCGCTGCCCGCACCCGAGCCGACGGTCACGACGAGCGGCCGGGAGCCCCGCACCCCGCAGGAGCAGATCCTCTGCGAGCTGTTCGCCGAGGTGCTGGGCCTGGCGCGGGCCGGGGTCGAGGACGACTTCTTCGACCTCGGCGGGCACTCGCTGCTCGCCACCCGGCTGGTGTCGCGGGTCCGGGCGACCCTCGGGGTCGAGCTGGAGCTGCGCGACCTGTTCCGGACCCCGACACCGGCCGGCCTCGCGGTCCGGCTGGCCGAGGCCGGGGCGGCCCGGCAGGCGCTGCTGCCCATGCCGCGCCGCGACCCCATGCCGCTCTCCTACGGGCAGCGCCGGCTCTGGTTCCTCCAGCAGTTCGGGGCGCCGAGTGCCACGTACCACATGCCGCTGGCCCTGCGGCTGTCCGGCGAACTGGACCGGGAGGCCCTCGGCACCGCGCTGGCGGACGTGATGGCGCGGCACGAGACCCTCCGCACGGTCTTCCCGCACACCGCCGGCGTCCCGCACCAGCGGGTCGTGGACGCGGCCGAGGTGGCCGTCCCGCTGACGGTGCGCGCAGCCGGTGCGGCCGAGGTACCGGCCCTGCTGCGCGAGTCGGCGGTGCGCGGCTTCGACCTGACGGCCGAAGTGCCCCTGCGCGCCGAGCTATTCGTGCTCGCGCCGGACGAGCACGTGCTGCTGGTGGTGATGCACCACATCGCGGGCGACGGCTGGTCGCTCGGCCCGCTGTCACGTGACCTCGCCACCGCGTACACCAGCCGCAGGAGCGGCGGGACGCCCGACTGGGCGGCGCTGCCGGTGAGTTACGCCGACTACACGCTGTGGCAGCACGAGATCCTCGGTGAGGAGTCGGACACGGACAGCGTCTTCGCCCGCCAGGTCGGCTACTGGGCCGAGGCACTGACCGGACTGCCCGAGCAGCTGCGGCTGCCGGTCGACCGGCCCCGCCCGGCGGCGGCGTCCTACGCCGGAGACTGGCTCGACGTCCGCATCGACGCGGAACTGCATGCCTCCCTCGTGGAGTTGGCGCGGCGTTCGGGTGCGAGTCTGTTCATGGTGCTGCAGGCGGGCCTGGCCGCGTTGTACACCCGGCTGGGTGCAGGGACGGACATCGCGATCGGGAGCCCGATCGCGGGCCGTACGGACGAGGCGCTGGACGAGCTGGTCGGGTTCTTCGTCAACACCCTGGTGCTGCGCACGGACACCAGTGGTGATCCGGGCTTCGCCGAACTGCTGGGCCGGGTACGGGAGACGGCGCTCGCCGCCTACGCGCACCAGGACGTGCCGTTCGAGCACCTGGTGGAGGTGCTGAACCCGTCCCGCTCGCTCGCCTACCACCCGCTGTTCCAGACCATGCTGGCCGTGCAGAACGCGCCGGGCGGCGACTTCGCCCTGCCCGGACTGGAGGTCTCCGGACTCGCGGTGCCGACCGGGACCTCACGGCTCGACCTGACCTTCAGCCTCGCGGAGAACCGCCGCCCCGACGGAACCCCGGCGGGCCTGACCGGCATGGTCGAGTACAGCACCGACCTGTTCGACCGGCGGACCGTCGAGCTGCTGTTCACCCGCTGGGTCCGGCTGCTGGCCGAGGCCGCCGCCGACCCCGGGAAGCCGATCGGCGCGCTCGACGTGCTCGGCGAGGAGGAGCGCCGCGATCTGCTGGCCGGCGCCGACGACACCGCGCGGGAGGTCCGGGAGCGCGACGTGCCGGCCATGTTCGCGGCGAGGGTCGCCGCGGCGCCGGAGGACATCGCACTGGTCTCCGTCGACCGTATTGAACTGACGTACCGTCAACTCGACGTCATGGCGAACCGGTTCGCCCACTCGCTGATCGCGCGCGGGGTGAGGCCGGAGCAGCTGGTGGCCGTGGCCCTGCCGCGGTCCGTCGAGTGGGTGGTGGCCGTCCTGGGCACGCTCAAGGCCGGGGCCGCCTACCTGCCGGTGGACCCGGCGTACCCGCAGTCGCGGATCGACCTGATGCTGGCGGACGCCTCGCCGGTCGTGGTGGTCGACGACCCCGCGGCGGTACGGGAGACGGACGGCTTCCCGGCGGGCGACCCGGCGGTGGCCCTGGACGCCCGGCACCCGGCGTACGTGATCTACACCTCGGGCTCGACCGGCCGGCCCAAGGGCGTCGTGGTCGGGCACGGCGGTGTGGCGAGCCTGGTCGCCACCCAGGTCGAGCGGCTCGCCGTCGGGCCCGGCAGCCGGGTGCTCCAGTTCGCCTCGCCCAGCTTCGACGCGTCGTTCTGGGACCTCTGCAGCGCCCTGCTGACCGGCGCCACGCTGGTGCTGGCCCCGGCCGAGGCGCCGCTGGAGGCGCTGACCGACGACGGCCTCGGTATCACGCACGTGATCCTGCCGCCCTCGGCGCTGGGCGCGCTGGGCGACGCGGAGCCCGCGGCGGCCACGCTGGTGGTGGGCGGCGAGGCCTGTCCGCCGGAGCTGGTGGCGCGTTGGGCGCCGGGCCGGCGGATGGTCAACGCGTACGGCCCGACGGAGACCACGGTGGCCGCGACGATGAGCGACCCGCTCGTGCCCGGGCCGGGTGTGCCGCCGATCGGCCGGCCGGTCGCGAACACCCGGGTGTACGTGTTGGACGAGGGGCTGCGGCCGGTGCCCCCGGGCGTGCCGGGGCAGCTGTACGTCGCGGGCGCCGGGCTGGCGCGCGGTTACCTGAACCGGCCGGGTCTGACGGCCGGGCGGTTCGTGGCCTGCCCGTTCGGTCCGGCGGGCGCCAGGATGTACCGCACCGGGGACCTGGTGCGCCGGCTTGCCGACGGCCAGTTGGAGTTCGTCGGCCGCGCCGACGAGCAGGTGAAGGTGCGCGGCTTCCGGGTCGAGCCCGGCGAGGTCGAGGCCGCCCTGGCCGAGCACCCCGCCGTCGCGCGGGCCGCCGTCGTCGCCAAGGACGACCGGCTGATCGGCTACGTCGTCCCGTGCCGGGACACCGCACCCACCCCGGCACAGCTGCGCGGCCACCTGCTCGGCCGGCTGCCCGAGTACCTGGTACCGGCCGTCTTCGCCGTGCTGGAGGCGCTGCCGCTGACACCGAGCGGCAAGCTGGACCGCCACGCCCTCCCCGTGCCGGACCTCACCGGCAACGGCACCGCCGGCGGCCGCACGCCGCGGACCCCGCAGGAGCAGCTGCTCGCCGAACTCTTCGCCGAGGTGCTCGGCGTGACCGAGGTCGGCGCGGACGACAGCTTCTTCGACCTCGGCGGGCACTCGCTGCTCGCCACCCGCCTGGTCGCGCGGGTGCGCACCGTGCTCGGCGTCGAGGTCGGGCTGCGCGCCCTCTTCGAGGCGCCGACCGTGGCCGGCCTGGCGGCGCTGCTCGCCGGGGCGGGCCAGGCCCGGCCGGCCCTGGCCGCCCGGCGGCGGCCGCAGACCGTGCCGCTGTCCTTCGCGCAGCGCCGGCTCTGGTTCCTGCACCGGATGGAGGGCGCCTCCGCCACCTACAACATCCCGCTGGCGCTACGGCTCTCCGGAACGCTGGACCGGGCGGCGCTGGACCAGGCGCTGGCCGATGTCTCGGCCCGGCACGAGAGCCTGCGCACGGTGTTCCCCGAGGTCGACGGGGTGCCCTGCCAGCAGGTCCTGGACCCGGCCGAGGCCCGGCCGCGGGTGCGGACGGCCGAGGTCGGCGAGGACGAGCTGGCGCAGCGGCTGGGTGAGGCGGCCCGGCAGCCGTTCGACCTGGCGACGGAACCGCCGCTGCGGGCCGAGCTGTTCGTGCTCGCGCCGGAGGACCACCTGCTGCTGGTGGTGATGCACCACATCGCGGGCGACGGCTGGTCCACCGGACCGCTGGCGCGCGACCTGGCCGCGGCGTACGCCGCCAGGTGCGGGGGTGGCGGGCCGAAGTGGGCCGCTCTGCCGGTGCAGTACGCCGACTACACCCTGTGGCAGCGCGAGCTGCTCGGCGACCCGGCCGACCCGGAGAGCCGCTTCGCCGAACAACTCGGCTACTGGAGCGAGCAGTTGGCCGACCTTCCCGAGCGGCTCCCGCTGCCCGCAGACCGGCCGCGTCCGGCCGTCGCGAGCTACCGGGGTGACCAGGTCCTCCTGGAGCTGGCTCCCGAACTGCATGCCTCCCTCGTGGAGTTGGCGCGGCGTTCGGGTGCGAGTCTGTTCATGGTGCTGCAGGCGGGCCTGGCCGCGTTGTACACCCGGCTGGGTGCGGGGACGGACATCGCGATCGGGAGCCCGATCGCGGGCCGTACCGACGAGGCGCTGGACGAGCTGGTCGGGTTCTTCGTCAACACCCTGGTGCTGCGCACGGACACCAGTGGTGATCCGGGCTTCGCCGAACTGCTGGGCCGGGTACGGGAGACGGCGCTCGCCGCCTACGCGCACCAGGACGTGCCGTTCGAGCACCTGGTGGAGGTGCTGAACCCGTCCCGCTCGCTCGCCCACCACCCGCTGTTCCAGACGATCCTGGCCCTGCAGAACGCCCCGATGGGCGAGCTCGGCCTGCCCGGTCTCCGGGCGTCCACCTTCGCCGTGCCGACCGGTACGGCCAAGTTCGACCTCGGCTTCAACCTGAGCGAGCGGTTCGCCCCCGACGGCGGCCCGGCCGGGATCGTCGGTGCGGTCGAGTACGCGACCGACCTGTTCGACCGGTCGACGGTCGCCGCGCTGGCCCGGCGCTGGATGCTCCTGCTGGAGGCGGTCGCAGCCGACCCGGAGCAGCCGATCGGAGGCATCGACCTGCTCGACGCCGACGAGCGGCGCCGGCTGCTGGAGTGCGGCAACGAGACCGCCCGCGAGGTGGCGGCCGTCCCGGTCCCGGAGGCGTTCGCCGCGCAGGTCGCGGCGACGCCGGACGCGACCGCCCTGGTCTGCGGACGCGTCGAGTTGACGTACCGTCAGCTCAATGCCCGGGCGAACCGGTTCGCGCATGCCCTGATCGCCCGGGGGGTCGGCCCGGAGCAGGTGGTGGCCGTGGCCCTGCCGCGGTCGGTGGAATCCGTCGTGGCCGTCCTCGGCGTGCTGAAGGCCGGGGCCGCCTACCTCCCCGTCGATCCGGCGTACCCGCAGGCGCGGATCGCGTTCATGCTGGAGGACGCCCGCCCGGTGGTGGTGGTCGACGACCCGGCGACGGTGGCCGGGGCCGCCGCATGGCCGGAGACCGACCCCGCCGTCGCGATCGACGTCCGGCACCCGGCCTACGTGATCTACACCTCCGGCTCGACCGGCCGCCCCAAGGGCGTCGTGGTCGGGCACGGCGGTGTGGCGAGCCTGGTCGCCGGGCAGATCGAGCGGTTCGCGATCGAACCCGGCAGCCGGGTGCTCCAGTTCGCCTCGCCCAGCTTCGACGCCTCGGTGTCGGAGATCTACACCGCCCTGCTGCGCGGCGCAGCCCTGGTGCTGCCCCCCGCGGCGGACCCGGTCGCCGCGCTGGCCGACCCGGACCTCCGCATCACCCATGTGACCGTTCCCCCGTCCGTCCTCGCGGCCCTGCCGGAGCACGCGGTGACCGCGTCCACCCTGGTGGTGGCGGGGGAGGCGTGCCCGCCGGAGCTGGTGGCGCGCTGGGCGCCGGGCCGGCGGATGGTCAACGCGTACGGCCCGACGGAGACCACGGTCTGTGCCACGATGAGCGACCCGCTCGTGCCCGGGCCGGGTGTGCCGCCCATCGGCCGTCCCATCGCCAACGCGCGGGTGTACGTGTTGGACGAGCGGCTGCGGCCGGTGCCCCCGGGTGTGCCGGGGGAGCTGTACGTCGCGGGCGCGGGGCTGGCGCGCGGTTACCTGAACCGGCCGGGTCTGACGGCCGGGCGGTTCGTGGCCTGCCCGTTCGGCCCGGCGGGCGCCAGGATGTACCGCACCGGGGACCTGGTGCGCCGGCTCGCCGACGGCCAGTTGGAGTTCGTCGGCCGCGCCGACGAGCAGGTGAAGGTGCGCGGCTTCCGGGTCGAGCCCGGCGAGGTCGAGGCCGCCCTGGCCGAGCACCCCGCCGTCGCGCGGGCCGCCGTCGTCGCCAAGGACGACCGGCTCATCGGCTACGTCGTCCCGCGCCGGGACACCGCCCGGGACAGCGGCCTGGAAGCCGACCACGTGGGGGAGTGGCGGGAGATCTACGACGCCCTGCCCATCACCCCCGGCGAAGCCCCCTTCGGGCAGAACTTCGTCGGCTGGAACAGCAGTTACGACGCCAGCCCGATCCCGGAGGAGCAGATGCGGGAGTGGCGGGACGCCACCGTGGCCCGCATCCTGGCCCTGCGCCCCCGCCGGGTGCTGGAGGTGGGCGTCGGCACCGGACTGCTCCTCTCGCAGATCGCACCGCACTGCGAGACCTACTGGGCGACGGACTTCTCCGCCACCGCGATCGACGCGCTGGCCGCCCAGGTCGCCCGCCGGGACGACCTGGCCGACCGGGTCGTGCTGCACACCCGCCCGGCGCACGACACCGACGGCCTGCCCGCCGGGCGGTTCGACACCATCGTGATCAACTCGGTGGTGCAGTACTTCCCGTCCGCCGACTACCTCGCGGACGTGATCGGGAAGCTCATGCGGCTGCTCGCCCCCGGCGGCGCGCTCTTCGTCGGCGACGTCCGCAACCTGCGGCTGCTGCGCCCGCTGGCCGCCGCCGTCCAGCTGCACCGGGCCGCCGACGGCACCGACCTGCCCGCGGTCGCCCGCGCCGTCGAGCAGGCACTGCAGGTGGAGAAGGAGCTCCTGGTCGACCCGGACTTCTTCACCGTCCTGCGCGACCGTGACGGCGACCGCGGCATCGGCGCCGTGGCCGTGGAGGTCAAGCGCGGCCGGCACCACAACGAGCTGACCCGCTACCGCTACGACGTCACCCTGCACAAGCAGCCGGCCGTACCGGTCGAGCCGCGGGAACTGACCTGGGGCCGGGACGTCTCCGGCCTCGCGGACCTGCGCGACCTGCTCGGGCGGCCCGGCACCGGCCCGGTGCGCCTCGCCGGCGTCCCGAACCGCCGCGTCGCACAGGAGGCCGGGCTGGCCCGGGCGGTGCGGAACGGGGACGGCACGCCGGCCGGGCTGCTGGAGCGACTGCACGGCCCGGCCGACGGCGGCCTGCCCGACCCGGAGGACTTCCACACCCTCGGCGAGGACCTCGGCCGCCGAGTGGACCTCACCTGGTCGGCCGGCACGCCCGACACCCTCGACGTGCTCCTCACCGACGGACCGGCGGACGCCCCCGTCGAGGCCTACCGGCCGTCGCGGCCCTCCGGCACCGCACTCTCCTCGCTCACCAACCGCCCGACCGGCAGCCGCACCAGCGGCGCCCTCGTCGGCGAACTCCGCGACCGACTGCGCGAGCGCCTGCCCGACTACCTCGTGCCCTCCGCCTTCGTGGTCCTGGACGCGCTGCCGCTCACCGCCAGCGGCAAGCTCGACCGCCGCGCCCTTCCCGCCCCCGACCTGGGGACTGCCTTCGGCGGGCGGGCGCCGCGCACCCCGCAGGAGCAGCTGCTCGCCGAACTCTTCGCCGACCTGCTCGGGCTGCCCCGGGTGGGCGTCGAGGACAGCTTCTTCGACCTCGGCGGACACTCGCTCCTGGCGACCCGCCTGGCCTCCCGGATCCGGGCGGTCCTCGGTGCCGAGGTGGAGGTCCGCACGCTGTTCGAGCACCCGACCGTGGCCGCCCTGGCAGCCCGCCTCGACGGCTCCGTCACCGAACGGCCCGCGCTGACCGCCCGTCCACGCCCCGGACGGATCCCGCTCTCCCACGCCCAGCGCCGCCTCTGGTTCCTGCACCGCATGGACGGACCGAGCGCCACCTACAACATGCCGCTCGCGCTGCGCCTGGACGGCCCGCTCGACCGGTCGGCGCTGCGGGCCGCCCTGGCGGACGTGACCGCCCGGCACGAGAGCCTGCGGACCGTCCTGCGCGAGGCGGACGGGCTGCCGTACCAGCTCGTGCTGGGGGCGGCGGAGGCGTGCCCGGAGCTCCCGGTCGTCGAGCTCGACGAGACCGGTCTGCCCGGGCGGCTCGCGCGGGGCGCCCAGCGCGGCTTCGACCTGGCCGCCGAACCGCCGATCCGGGCGGAGCTGTTCGCACTCGCCCCCGAGCGGCACGTGCTGCTCGTCGTCGTCCACCACATCGCCGGCGACGGCTGGTCGATGGGCCCGCTCTCCCGGGACCTCGCCGCGGCCTACGCGGCGCGCTGCCGGGGCGAGGAGCCGCAGTGGTCCCCGCTGCCGGTCCAGTACGCCGACTACACCCTGTGGCAGCGCGACCTGCTCGGCGAGGCCGCCGACCGGGACAGCCTGTTCACCCGGCAACTCGACTACTGGAAGACGGAGTTGGCCGGACTGCCGGACCAGGTCCGGCTGCCCGCCGACCGGCCCCGGCCGGCCGAGGCCTCCCAGCGGGGCGGCCGGGTCGACGTCCGGCTCGACGCCGACCTGCACCGGGAGCTGCGGGACCTGGCCACCGCACAGGGCGCCAGCATGTTCATGGTGCTCCAGGCGGGCCTCGCCGCCCTGCTGACCCGGCTCGGCGCCGGCACCGACATCCCGATCGGCAGCCCGATCGCCGGGCGGACCGACCAGGCGCTGGACGACCTCGTCGGGTTCTTCGTCAACACCCTGGTGCTGCGCACCGACACCGGCGGCGACCCCGGCTTCGCCGAACTGGTCGGCCGGGTCCGGCAGAAGGCCCTGGCCGCGTACGCTCACCAGGACGTGCCGTTCGAGTACCTGGTGGAGGCCGTCAACCCCACCCGGTCCCTGGCCCACCACCCGCTCTTCCAGGTCATGCTCGCCCTGCAGAACGCGCCGGTCGGCGAGTTCACCCTGCCCGGCCTGGCGACCTCCTACCTGGAGGCCCCGACCGACACCGCGCGGGTCGACCTGACCGTCAGCCTGGCCGAGCGGTACGGCCCGGACGGCAGCCCGGCGGGCGTGCTCGGCGTGGTCGAGTACGCCACCGACCTGTTCGACCCGGGGACCGTGGAGCGGCTCGTCGCCCGCTGGACGCGGCTGCTGCGCGCGGCCGTCGCCGAGCCGGAGCGGCCGATCGGCCGGCTCGACCTGCTGTCCGGGGACGAGCGCCACGACCTGCTCGTCGGGTTCAACCGGACGGCGGCCGGGCTGCCCGGGGCCGGCCTGCCGGAGCTCTTCGCCCGCCGGGTGGCGGCCACGCCGGACGCGGTCGCGGTCGTCGCCGGCGCGGGCGAACTGACCTACCGGGAGCTCGACCGGCGGGCCAACCGCCTGGCCCGGGCCCTGACCGGCCAGGGCGTGCGTCCGGAGACCCCGGTGGCGGTGCTGCTGGAACGCTCCGCGGAGCTGGTCGTCGCGATCCTGGCGATCGTCAAGGCGGGCGGGGCGTACGTCCCCCTCGACCCGCGGTTCCCGTCCTCCCGGATCGACCTGATCGTCCGGGAGACCGGCGCCGCGCTGGTCCTCACCGAGGACGTGCTGACCGCGCTGAGTCAGGCCGAGCCCGACGACTCGGACCTCGGGATCTCTTGCGATCCGCGGCAGTTGGCGTACGTGATGTACACCTCCGGCTCGACCGGCCGGCCGAAGGGCGTCGGGGTCACCCACCGCGACGTGGCGGCGCTCGCGCTCGCTCCGTGCTGGCGGGAGGGGGGCCACGACCGGGTGCTGCTGCACTCGCCGACGGCCTTCGACGCCTCGACCTACGAGTTCTGGGTGCCGCTGCTCGGCGGCGGCCGGGTCGTCGTCGCGCCGCCCGGCCGGCTCGACCTCGACCTGCTCGCCGCGGCGGTCGACGGGCACGGGGTGACCGGGTTGTGGCTGACCGCCGGACTGTTCCGGCTGGTGGCCGAGGAGCGGCCGGAGCTGCTCGCCGGGGTCCACGAGGTGTGGACCGGCGGTGACGTGGTGCCCCCGTCGGCCGTCGCCCGGGTCCTGGCGGCCTGCCCGGACATCGCCGTGGTCAACGGCTACGGCCCGACCGAGACCACGACCTTCGGCGCCCACCACCGGGTCCGCGCACTCCCCGCGCACGCCACGGCCGTGCCGATCGGCCGGCCCATGGCGAACATGCGGGCGTACGTCCTCGACGCCGGACTGCAACCGGTGCCGTCCGGGGTGGCCGGCGAGCTGTACCTCGCCGGGGCGGGCGTGGCCCGCGGCTACCTGGGCCGGCCCGGCCTGACGGCCGAGCGGTTCGTCGCCTGCCCGTTCGAGGCGGGGGAGCGCATGTACCGGACGGGCGACCTGGTCCGCCGGCTCGCCGACGGCGCCCTGGAGTTCGTCGGCCGGGCCGACGACCAGGTCAAGCTGCGCGGCTTCCGGATCGAACCCGGCGAGGTCGAGGCCGTCCTCGCCGCCTGCCCCGGCGTCGCCCAGGCGGCCGTCCTCGTCCGCGAGGACCAGCCCGGCGACCAGCGCCTGGTCGCCTACCTGGTGCCCGCCGCCGAGGACGCGCCCGCACCGGACGAGCTCGCCCGTCGGCTCGGCCGCGAACTGCCCGAGTACATGGTGCCGTCGGCGTTCGTCACCCTGGAACGGCTGCCGCTGACCGCCAACGGCAAACTGGACCGGGCCGCCCTGCCCGCGCCCGCGTACGACACGACGGGCACCGGCCGCGGCCCCCGCACCCCGCAGGAACAGCTGCTGTGCGAGCTGTTCGCCGAGATCCTCGGCCGGGAGCAGGTCCACCTCGACGACGACTTCTTCGATCTGGGCGGGCACTCGCTGCTGGCCGCCCGGCTGGTCTCCCGCGTCCGGGAGACGCTGGGCGTCCAGGTGGGCCTGCGCACCCTGTTCGAGGCGCCGACGGTGGCGGGTCTGACGGAACGCCTGGCCATCAGCGACCCCGAGGAGGCCTTCGACGGGCTGCTGCCACTGCGCCCGACGGGCAGTCTGCCGCCGCTGTTCTGCGTCCACCCCGGAGGCGGCATCAGCTGGTCGTACTCCGGGCTGCTCAACCACATCGGCCCGGACCGCCCGGTCTACGCCCTCCAGGCCCGCGGCCTCGCGCGCCCGGAGGCCCTGCCCGGGTCGTACGAGGAGATGGCGGCCGACTACGCCGACCAGATCCGCAAGGTCCAGCCCGAGGGCCCGTACCACCTGCTCGGCTGGTCCGCCGGCGGGCTGATCGCCCACGCGATCGCCTGCGAGTTCCAGGCCAGGGGGGAGCGGACCGGCCTGCTGGCGGTCCTCGACGCCTACCCGGTGCAGGACATCTCCTTCGACGAGGTGCCAGTGCCCGCCGAGCGGGACATCCTCGTCGGCATCATGGACGTCGACCCGGAGGAACTGGGCGACGGGCCGCTGACCTACGCCGAGGTCGCCGAGATCCTCGGCCGGCGCGGCAGCGCCCTGGCCTGCCTGGACGAGCGGCGGATCGGCGCCGTCGTCGAGATCATGATCAACAACGCCAAGCTGGCCATCGCCCACGCGCCCGGCCGCTTCGACGGTGACCTGCTGCTGTTCAACTCCACGATCGACCGGACGGAGGACTCGGCCGGCCCCGGGATCTGGCAGCGCTACATCGCCGGGCGGATCGAGTCGCACGACATCACCACCCGCCACGACCGGATGACCCAACCCGGGTCGCTGGCCCAGATCGGCCCGGTCCTGGCCGCCCGCCTCGCCGGGGCCGCCGGCGACACCACCCCCCATCAGGAGGACTGACCCATGACCAACCCCTTCGACGACCAGGACGGCACCTTCCTCGTGCTCGTCAACCCGGAGAACCAGCACTCGCTCTGGCCGCAGTTCGCGGACGTCCCCGAGGGCTGGACCACCGTCCACGGCCCCGACACCCACGCCGCCTGCCTGGAGTACGTCGAGCGGTCCTGGACCGACATGCGGCCCCAGAGCCTCGTCGACGCCATGGGCGCCGCGGACGCCCAGCGGTAGCGCGGCCCGCAGTGAACCTGACCGAAACCACGGAGGAGGCCCGCCTCGCGGCGGGCCCCGCCGGGCCGTCCGACGACCTCGCCGCGGCGCTGCTCACGCCCGAGGCCCGCCGGGACCCGTACCCGTTCTACGCCCGCATGCGGCGCGAGAGCCCGGTCCACCGCAGCGCCCAGGGCATCTGGTACCTCACCCGGTACGCCGACGTCGAGGCGGCCCTGGGCGACCTGCGGCTGTCCAACGACCGCGACCGGATGACCAGCGCCTTCGGCGCGCAGGGCGGCAACCTCAAGGCCCTCAGCCGGCTCACCGACCGGCTCGGCCGGGTGATGACCAACACCGACCCGCCGGACCACGCCCGCCTGCGCAAGCTGGCCAACCGGGCGTTCACCGCCCGGCGCGTCGAGGCCCTGCGCGACGGCATCCAGCGGATCGTCGACCGGCTGGTCGACGAGGCGGTCGCGGCCGGTCCGGCCATGGACCTGGTCGAGGCGGTCGCCTCCCCCCTGCCGCTCTCCGTCGTCTGCGAGCTGTTCGGCATCCCGCCCGAGGACCGGCCCCAGGTCAAGGCCTGGTTCCGCCGCTTCGGACGGCTGACCGAGGACATCGGCAAGACCGAGGCGGCGATCGACCAGTACGAGGAGTACCTCGCCCGGCTCGTCCGGCGCCGCCGGGCCGACCCGGGCGAGGACCTGATCAGCGCCCTGGTCGCGACCCAGGCGCAGGACGACCGGCTCACCGACGCGGAGCTGCTCTCGACCTGCTTCGTCCTCATCACCGCGGGCGACGAGACCACCACCCACCTGGTCGGCAACGGCATGCTCGCCCTGCTGCGCCACCCCGACCAGCTGGCCCGGCTGCGCGCGGACCCGGCGCTGATCCGTACCGCCGTCGAGGAACTGGCCCGCTACGACACGCCGACCCAGGCGATCGTCCGGGTCGTCGCCGAGGACGTCGGGATCGGTGGGCGGACGCTGCGCGAGGGCGAACTGGTCTACCTCTTCCTCGCCGCGACCAACCGCGACCCCGAGCGCTTCGAGGACCCCGACCGGCTCGACCTGTCCCGCCCCGGTAACCGGCACCTGAGCTTCGGCAACGGCCCGCACTTCTGCCTCGGCGGCCCGCTGGCCAAGCTCCAGGCCGAGGTGGCCCTCGGCACGCTGGTCCGCCGGCTCCCGGACCTGCGGCTGGCCGACGGGGCGGCGCTCGACTGGCGGCCCAACCCGCTGCAGCGGCGGCTCTGCGCCCTCCCGCTCACCTACTGACGACTGAACGACGACGAAGGAGAACTGACCATGGCCCGAGAGTTCGAGGTGCGCCGGGAGCAGGACCTGCCCGCCACCCCCGAGCAGGTCTGGCACGCGGTCGCCACCGGCGCCGGAAACCTCGGCTGGCTGTACACCATGGAGATCGAGCCGCACGTCGGCGGCAGGGTCTCCCGCGGTGACGGCACGGTGAAGGTGTGGGAGCCGCCGCAACACTTCGCCATCCGGGTGGCCATGGACAACGGGTTCTCCAACACGCTCACCTACCTGATCGACCCGGTGGACGGCGCGACGAGCCACCTGCGGATGGGAATCCACTGGGTCCACGAGGGCGTCTGGGACGAGACCTGGGACGTCAAGGCGGACGCGGCCGAGAAGCACGTCGACTTCTACCAGCACGGCCTGGCCGAGTACCTGCGGCACTTCGCCGGCCGCCCCGCCGTCTACGTCAAGGCCCAGCGCCCCGAAACCACCGCCGACCCCGCCGACTTCGCCGCCCTGCTCCGACGCCTCGGCGTCCCGGACGACGCGGCCGTCGGCGATCGGTTCACGCTCCACGTCCCCGGTCCGGACGGCGGCCCGGAGGAGGTGGTCGTCGACTGGCTCGACGCCGACTTCATCGGCCTGCGCGGCCCGGACGCGCTCTACCGGTTCTTCAACGGCAGCACCTGGAACTGGCCGGTCTGGCTGGGCCACCACCTGTTCGCGGAGGACGCCGACGAGCAACGGGCCACCAAGGCGTGGAACGCCTGGCTCAACGACACCCAAGCCTAGGACCCTCGATGGAAACCTCTGTGGAAACGCTGCTCTACGCCGCCGAACTCGTCGAGGAGAACGGCAGCTACACCCTCGTCGTCCAGGACGTGAGGCGGGACACCGTCCAGACCACCCCGGTCCCCAAGGCCATGGTGGACAAGCTCCCGACCTTCCTCCTCGCGCTCAGCGCCAAGCTCGGCTCCGCACCGTCGCGCAGCCGCTGGTAGACCCACGCGTCCCCGCGAGGCCGGTGCCGTCCGGAGGTTCCCGGACGGCACCGGCCTCGTGCCGTACCCGGCCGTACCCCGCCGTACCCGGCCGCGGCCGACCGCGGCCGTCGTGGGGCGTCAGGTGACGTGCAGGGTGAGCTCCGCGGTGTGCAGCCGCCCGGCCGTCTGGAACTGCAGGAAGACCCTCCAGTTCCCGGCCGAGCCGAGCATCGCGTAGAGGGTCAGCTCCGGCCCGCCGTGGTCGCCGTCGGTCCCTCCCGTCGGGTGCACGTGGGCCAGGGCCTGGTCGCCCTCGTGGAAGGCGGTCAGGTGGGCGAAGCTGTCCAGGTACGGCTGGAGGTCGGTGACCGGCCGGCCGTCCTGGGTGACGGTGGCGGTGAGCAGGAGGGCGCCGGCCTTCGGCTCGCTCCGGAGGGCGACGGTGTAGCCGTCGACGGTGGTGCTGCCGGCCGGAGCGGGCAGCGGCACCGGGGCGGAGGCCTCGCCGGGCACCTGCACGACGCGGCTGAGCACGATCTCGCTGCCCCTGCGGGCGTTGTTCCCCGGCACGAACGAGGCGTACATCCGCCAGGTCCCCGGGGCGAGGGCGGTCAGGTCCGCGGTCCAGGTGCCGTCGGCGGCCATCACCGGGTGCAGGTGCTGGAAGCCGGTGAGATCGGCGCGGATCGCGTAGAAGTGCAGCTTCCTGGTCTGGTGCACGGCGAAGTCGGTGACCGGGCGGCCGTCCGGTCCGGTGATGGTGAACGGGTAGGCCGCCGCGCGCCCGGCGGGCAGCTCGGCGGTCGCGGCGTCCAGGCGGTAGCCGTCCCGTTCGGCGGCCAGGCCGTCGGCCGCCGGTCCCGTGCCGGGCGTGCCCGCCGTGTCCGGGGCCGTCGGGCCGGCCGCCGCGACGGGTGGTGCGGCCATCGCGCCGTGGTCCATGCCGGGCATGCCGGGCATGCCGTCATGTGCGTCGAGCCCGCCGCGCGCGGAGAAGGCGCACGCGACGAGCCCGGCGACCAGCAGCAGCGGTACGCAGGACGCCAGGGCCCAGCGGCGGGAGAGCGAACGAGGATCAACGGACATCGACAGGTCTTTCCCGTGGGAGCACGCCGGAGAGGGCGCGTGGACGATCGGATACGCGCGGCCGGACCGGTCGTCCTCCCCTCTCGCTCCGCGGACCGTGCCGGGCGGGGGCGCCCGTCCGGCGACACCGTGAACGCCGGGAGGAATCCGCCCCCACCACACGGGAGACCCGCGCCGAGCGGCCCGATAACCGAAACCCGGCAGCCCAGCCCGGCCCAGCCCAGCCCAGCCCGGCCCGGGGCCGGGGCCCTTCCGGCCTCCCGCAGGCGGTGTCCCGGCCGGGCACCGGACATGCTCGACCCCGCCGGGTCCGCGTCGGCGGGGTCGAGTCGTGTCCGGTACCGGGCCCGGCGCCGAGGGCCCCCGGGCGGGTGGTGTCGGGCCGCGGTCGGAGCACGGTCCCGAGGTCAGCGTGCGGTCCCGCGGTCCGCGCCGGGTGCGGAGTGCGGCGCGGCGCGGTCCGGGTCGCCCTCGGGCGGAGCGGTGCGGGCCGAAGCCGGCCGGGCCTGGGCGGAGCCCGACGCTGCCGTCCGGGCCGGGAGCGGTGCGGCCGGACGGGTCTCGCCGGCCGGCCGGCCGGCGACCGGGGCGGGGGCCGTCGCCGGCACGCGGGAGGGCAGTGCGAGGCGGGCACCGACCGCGCCGAGCAGGCAGACGCCCGCGCCGACCAGGCAGGCGAGGTGGAAGGCGTCCATGAACGAGGTCTGGACGGCGGCCAGCAGGTCGCCGCGCCCGAGGGTCGTCGCGGTGCCGAGCGCGGAGGCGACCGAGCCCTCGGCGGCGTCGGCCGTGCGCCGCGGCAGGCCTGCGAAGGAGCTGGTGGCGAGCCGGGCCGCGTAGAGGGAGGTGAAGACGGAGCCCAGGACGGCGACGCCGAGCGTGCCGCCCGCCTCACGGGTGGCGTCGTTGACCGCCGAGCCGACACCGGCCTTGGCCGGCGGCAGCACGCTCAGGATCGACTCGGTGGCCGGGGCGGTGGTGAGCCCGAGGCCGAGGCCCAGCAGCACCATCTGGCAGACGACCTGCGGGTACGGGGTGAAGGCGGACGAGGCCGCGATCCACGCGAACGAGGTGCCGAGCAGCACGAGCCCGGCGGTGACCACGGCGCGCGTGCCGATTCTGGTCGCCAGGGCGACACCGCCGAGCGAGCCGAGTGCGATGGTCACCGCGACCGGCAGGATGCGCACACCCGTGGAGAGCGCGCCGTAGCCGCGGATGAACTGGAAGTACTGGGTCACCAGGAAGATGAAGCCGAAGAGGGCGAAGAAGGCGAGGGTCACCGACCCGCTGGCGGCCGAGAACGCCGGCGTGCGGAAGAGCGTCAGGTCGATCATCGGATGGGACCGGCCCCGCTCGACGAGGACGAACGCCGCGGTGAGCGCGACGGCTGCGGCGAAGCCCGCCACGGTGGCCGGGGCGCCCCAGCCGCGGTTGGGGGCCTCGATGATCGTGTAGACCAGGACGCCGACGGCCGCCGAGGAGCTGACCAGCCCGTGCAGGTCCAGGCGCGCCGAGGCCGGGCTGCTCGACTCCGGCACCCAGGCCCAGGCCGCCACCAGGGCGATCAGGGTCACCGGAACGAGGGCCAGGAAGACCGAGGGCCAGCCGAAGTGCGCCAGCAGCAGGCCGCCGGCCACCGGGCCCACCGCGACGCCCAGGCCCGTCACGGCGCCCCACACCCCGATCGCCTTCGCGCGGGAGCGGCGCTCGGGGAAGGTGTTGCTGATGATCGAGAGGGTGGTCGGGAAGATGGCCGCCGCGCACGCTCCCATCGCGAAGCGCACCGCCACCAGCGCGCCGGGCGATCCGACCGCGCTGCCCAGCGCGCTGGTGGCGGCGAAGCCGGCGAGCCCGAACAGCAGGGCGGGCCGGCGGCCGAACCGGTCGCCGAGCGAGCCCGCCGTCAGGACCAGCGCGGCGAAGGCCAGGTTGTAGCCGTCGACGACCCACTGCAGGTCACGGGTGGTGGCGTCCAGCTGCTTGCTCAGTTCGGGCAGTGCGACGTTGACGATCGTCGTGTCCAGATTGATCGCGAACGCGGCCAGACAGACCGTGGCCAGGACGAGAAGGCGTCGGTGGGGGGAGAGGGCGGTCATGGCACACACTCCATTCGCCAGGAATGTTGACAGCGGTAACATGCGCTGATTGACACGTTTCCATCCAAAGTGGACACTGTCAACACATGGTCTGAAACGGGGTGGAACCTTGGAGAATCGGACATATCACCACGGCAATCTCCGCGAGGCCCTGGTCACCGCCGGCGTCGCCCTCGCCCGCGGGGGCGGACCCGACGCGGTGGTCCTGCGCGCCGCCGGGCGCGAGGCCGGCGTCTCCCACAACGCCGCCTACCGCCACTTCGCCAGCCACGAGGACCTCCTCGCCGCCGTGGCCGCCCGCTGCATGGACCGACTCGGCAGGCTCATGATCCAGCGCACCGCCGACGTCGCCCCCGCCGACCCCGAGCCCCTCGCCTGGGCGAGACTCGAAGCCGTCGGCCGCGCCTACATCGACTTCGCCCTCACCGAACACGGCTGGTTCCGTACCGCCTTCTGCGGCGCCACCCCCGACCCCGGCCACCACTCCGGGGTGCGCCCCGAACCCGGGACCGACCCGTACCTGCTGCTCTCCGCCCGCCTCGACGAACTCGTCGACACCGGCGCCCTGCCGCCCGAGCGGCGCCCCGGCGCGGAGTACGGCGCCTGGTCCGCCGTCCACGGACTCGCCCACCTCCTCACCGACGGCCCCCTGCACGACCTGCCCCCCGACGAGGTCCGGCGCGCCGTCGACACCGTCCTCGCCACCATCGCCCGCGGCCTGTGACCTTCACCGGACGCGAACCGCCGTCCGGGAGGCAGCGGGGCACGGCCGACGAGCCGGCCGGCGTCCTGGGCGGCGTCCCGTCCGACGATCCGTCCGACGATCCGTCCGACGCGCCTTCGTGCCGCCGGCCGCGCCCGGGCGGAAACCGGGGCGCCGGCCGCGCCCACCTGGTCCGCCCGGACGGGGACGGCGTCACGGTCGTCTCCCACCGCGCGGGCACGCGCCTGGCACTGTGGCGCGGCTGACGCCGTGACAGCGGGCCTACGGCGGGCCGCAGTCCGCCCCCGGCGGCCCGAGCGGCCCGGGTCGCGCCGCCGCCGCGGCGGCCGGGGGAAAACCGCTTTCCCGCGGTCTGAGCAGGGTGATAGACATCCGGGGTGCAGAACACTCTCAACTTCTCCGACCTCCTGCGGCTGATCGACGAACGGTCGACCGCTTTCCGGGCCGCGGTCGCCTCCGCGCCCGACCTCGACGCGCCGGTGCCGACCTGCCCCGAGTGGACGCTGTTCGATCTGGCGCAGCACCTGGGCGGTGGCGACCGCTTCTGGGCCGCCATCGTCGGTGCGGGCCCCGCCGACGCCCCGCCGGCCGAGGCCGCCGCCGAGCGGGCCGCCCTGACCCCGCCGCGGGAGCGCGAGGCCCTGGTGGCCTGGCTGGAGGAGTCGACGCAGTTGCTGCTGGGCGTGCTGCGGGAGGCGGGCCCGGACGCCGGCTGCTGGGCGTGGTGGAGTGACCTGCAGACGCCGCGGACCTCCGGCGGTGTCGCCCGGCACCGGGTCCAGGAGAGCGCGGTGCACACCTACGACGCCCAGCTCGCCGCGGGCGCCCCGCAGCCGCTGCCGGCCGAGGTGGCCGTCGACGGTGTCGAGGAGTTCCTGTTCACCTGTGTCGCGACGCTCAGCGCCTGGCCGCACAAGCCCACCGCCTTCGACTTCCACGCCGCCGAGGGGCGCTCCTGGCGCCTCACGGTCGACGGCGACGGCGCCCGGACGGTCCGTCTGCCCGCCGCCGGCGGTGGCGAGGGCCTGGACGCACCCGGCATTTCCCTCCACGCCACGGCTGGTGAGCTGGTGCTCTTCCTCTACAACCGCGTCCCGGCGGACTCCCTGCGGATCGACGGCGACGCCGGGCTGAACGACCTGCTCCGCGACTGGGAGCCGGAGGAGTAGGACGTCACGGGGCGCCGGCTGCGGCGCCCCGGGCCGGGGTGGGCACGACGGCCCGTGTCCGCCCGGCCCGCCGCAACACCGGCAGCGCCCTCAGGCCCGCGCGAGCGGACATGAGGGCGCGTCAGGCGGAAAGCCGGGCTCAGGCGCCGGGCAGCGGCCGGACGGTCAGGATCTGCTCGGCGTGGCCCACCGGGCCGTCGAGGTCGTGCAGGACGGAGCTGGTGCGGCCGTGGCCGGCCGGTCCGAAGCTGACCGTGGTGTCCAGGCCGGTCCACGGGCCCCGGGGCTGCCGGTGGAGGTGGACGGTCAGGTCGAGGTTGGGGAACATCCACGCGGTGGGCTGCTGCTGCACGGCTATGCCGTTGGCGGTGTCCACCAGGGCGAGGTAGGACGCGAGCGGGCTGCTCGGCTCGCCGGCGACCAGGGACATCCGGCTGGAGATCCAGGCGAGGGAGCGGCCCGGCCGGGCCGCACTCCGTCGCACCTCGATGGAGGAGACGTAGCCGCCGTCCCACTGCTCGCCCATGTTCCACGGGGCGACGGCCTCGGGAGGGGCGACCCGCTCGTGGGGGCTGTCGGCGACCGCGCCGGTGTCGGCCACGGCGAGCAGCCAGGCCCGGGCCCGGACCACCGCGCGGTCGGCGATGAGGACGACGGCCTCCAGCAGTTCGATGGTGCGGCCCGGCCGCACGCTCTCCACCCTGATCTCGCACTCGTCGAGGGCGATCGGCCCGAGGATGTCGTAGCTGATCCGCGCCAGTGCCAGCCCGTCGTCCGCGCGCGCGGCGCGGAAGCGGTCGATCGCGTGGGCGACGAGGCCCGCCAGCGGGCTGAAGTGCTGTTCGTCGGTGTTCCAGGCGCCCCCCGCGTGGGCCGTGGGCTTGTAGCGGTGCTCGTCCGTCCGCTGGTAGTAGCTGTCGGGCGCGACGGTGCCGGTGGTCACGGGACGGTTCTCCTCGGGGGGATCGCAGGGCGCGGGACACGACGGGTCGTTCGATCTTGCGGGTGCCCGCGCCGAGGATCGTAGGGGGCCGAACGGCCCGGGAGTCGAAAGGGTGAGGGATGCCACACCGCACCGAGGCGCCGGCCCTCTCCGCCGTCCGCGCGACCGGCTCCGTGACGCCCGGCGGCCCGACCGCGGGTCACCCCGTACCGACCCCGTAGCGACCCCGCACCGACCTCGGACCGACCCCGGGGCGATCCGCGCGGAGCCGCTCAGCCGCGACCCGCACCCAGGGCCGAGTGGGTGGCCCGGTAGCGGCTGGGCGGGGTGCCGCGGTGGCGGGCGAACGCGCGGGAGAAGGCGAACTCGGAGGTGTAGCCCACGCTGTTGGCGATGCGGGTGACGGAGTCCTTTGTGTCCCGGAGCCTTCGTGCGGCGATCTCCAGGCGCCAGCGTGTGAGGTAGGCCAGCGGGGGCTCGCCGACGAGGCGGGTGAAGCGGCGGGACAGGGTGGCCCGGGAGACGCCGACCTCGCGGGCCAGGGCGTCCACGGTCCACGCCCGCCCGGGTCCTTCGTGGATGAGGGAGATCGCGGCGGCGACCTCGGCGTCGCGCAGGGCCGCCCACCAGCCGGCGCCGCGGTCCGGGGCGTCCCGGGAGGCCTCCCACTGACGCAGGACGTGGACGAAGAGGACGTCGACCAGCCGGTCGGTGATGGTCTGTGAGCCCGGAGCCGGGTCGGCGAGTTCGGCGGTCAGCATGCGCAGCGTCTCGGTGAGGTCGTGCCGGCGCGCCGAGGGGTCGTCGCGCAGCAGCAGCACCGGCGGCAGGGACAGCAGCGGGTGGGAGGCGTGGGTGTCGAAGCGGTAGCCGCCGCAGACGAGGCGGGTCCGGGGCCCGGGCCCGGGGAAGTCGATCGGTGTGCCCGGTCCGCTGCGCTGCGCCCGGGTGACGTCCTCGAACCGGACCGTCGGTCCCGTCGGGTCGCCGGCCATCTCGTGGCCGGTGCCGGCCGGCAGCAGGACGAGGTCACCTGCCGTCAGGGGGAGCGGGGCGGCGCCCGGCAGACGCAGCCAGCAGCTGCCCCGGGAGACGTGGTGGAACACGGCCGAGGGCAGGCGCGGGAACTCGATCCCCCACGGCCCGGCGGCATGCACCCTGGCGGTGACGGTGCCGCCGATCTTCGTGGCGGACAGCACATCGGCGAGGACATCCATACCCGCACACTACCCGTGGTGAGACGAACGGACAGGAATCCGCCTCGGACAGGCATGGAGAGGCTCAACGGGCGGACATAGTGTCACCTTCATGGCACACACCACAGTCGTTCCGGTACCGGTCATGGGCAAACACAACGTCAACGCCTTCCTGCTGCTGGGCCGTAGGGCCGTCCTGGTCGACACCGGCATCCCGGGCAGCGGTGCGAAGATCCTGGCGCGGATCGCCGAGCACGGCATCGGGCCCGGCGACGTCTCGGCGATCGTCATCACCCACGCCCACATCGACCACTTCGGATCCGCCGCGGAACTGCGCCGGGCCACCGGGGCCCCGGTGATCGCGCACATCGCGGACATCGGGCCCTACACGACCGGCCGGATCCGGGAACCGTACCTTCCCACCGGGCGGTTCGGCCGTTTCCTGGACCGGCTGGACGCCTTCCACGAGCACGCCGAACCCTTCCGGCCGGACCTGCTGGTCGACGGGCCCACGACGTTGTCCGAGCACGGCGTCGACGCCCGGATCATGCCCACCCCGGGGCACACCGCCGGGTCGATGTCGGTGCTCACCGACGAGGGCGAGCTCGTCGCGGGCGACCTGGTCGCCACCTCGTTCCTCGGTACGGCCCATCGCAGGCCGGCCAACCCGCCGTTCCACGACGACCCGGTCGGCAACCTGGCCAGCCTGCGGGCCATGCTCGCGCTGAAGCCGACCACTCTGCACGTCGGCCACGGCGGGCCGCTGGACCCGGCGCGGGTGGAGCGCTGGGCGGCCCGGGAACAGCACCGGCTGGACGGGCTCGCCGCCCGCGGCCGGCTGCGCACCCGGGCGGAAGCGGCTCCTCGGTGACCGGTCGACCGGCCGGCGTTCGACAGCGCTCGTGCCGCGACCGGCCGGCCGAGGTGGTCCCGATGCCGGCGCCGACCCTGCGCGGAGACGGAGTTCGAGCGGATCGGGACCGGGGCGGCGGGAGCGCGCCCGGGGCGTGACGCCGGCCTGCTCCGTGTGGAGCCCACGAGTGGTGGGCGTCTCCCCGTCGACGCACGCTGGCCGTGCAGTGCCCGCACGAACCACGCGGCGGGCAGAACCGCGCAGTGCCGTCCCCCTGCGCGACGTGAGAGAGACGAGATCACATGAGGGATCAGGGCATCAGCCCGGGCTGCCTGCCGTCCGTCCGCGGGATCGGCAGGTCCGGACGAAGACGGGTGGGGCACCGGTCCGCGCGGCGGCGCCCCGGGGGTTCGCGCACCGGGGTGGCGCTCGCCGCGGCCGGCCTGGCCTTCCTGGGCGCGGTCGGCCCGACGCCGAGCAGTGCGGTGTCACCGCCCGTCCGTGAGCCCCTGTCAGAGGCTCCGGCGCGGTTCATGCCCGGGCCCTGCCCCGAGACGCCCGAGCCGGTCCCCGGGCGGTGCGGGTTCCTGGAGGTGCCCGAGAGCCGCGAGCCGCACGAACCCGGCGGGCGGGGCGGGCGGACGATCCGGCTGGCCGTGGCGGTCGTTCCGGCCGTGTCGGCGACGCCGGCCGCGGAGCCGGTGGTGTTCATGGAGGGGGGTCCCGGCGGCGACGCGTTCGGGAGCATTCCCTTCCTGGTCGCCTCCGGTGTCAACCGCGACCACGAACTGATCGTCATGGCGCAGCGGGGGACGCTGCACTCCCGGCCGAGCCTCGCCTGTCCGGAGATCGACCGGTTCAACGCGACCGCCGTGGGGCTGCGGTACGACGCGCCGTCGACCGGTCGGCTCCTGGTGCGCGCGGCCCGGGAGTGCCGTGACCGGCTGACGGCCGACGGGGTCGAGCTGAGCGCCTACAACACCACCGAGAACGCCGCCGACTTCGCCGACCTGCGCAGGGCGCTGGGCATCGGGCGGTGGAACGTCTACGGGTACTCCTACGGCACCGAACTGGCCCTCACCTACCTGCGCCTGCACCCCGAGGGCATCCGCTCGGTGGCGATCGACTCGGTCGTACCCCCGCAGATCGTGAGCCTGCCATGGACCTGGGACAGCGCCCGGGAGGGGATCGGTGCGATCTTCTCGGCGTGCGCGGCCCAGCCCCAGTGCAGGGACCGTTACCCGGACCTCCCGCGCACGCTGACGGAGCAGGTCCGGCGGCTGGAGGCGCACCCCCTCACGGTGAGCGCGCAGCCCCCGGGGGGAGGCGCCCCGGTGAAGGTCGTCCTCGACGGGGGCGCGCTGGTGAACCTGCTGGTCGCCAACGCCGTCAAGGCCGTTGACGTCCCCGCAGCGCTCGACGAACTCGCGCACGGGAACCCGGAGCGCTTCGCCCGCGCCCAGGCCGCCGGCGCGGCGCCCGTCATCGGCGAGGTCGCCCACGGTCTGACGCAGTCGGTGGCCTGCAGCGAATGGGTGCCGGGCCACTCGGAGGCCGACCTGCTCCAGGCGGGGCGCCGGGCCTTCCCCGGGTGGCCGGACACGGTCCTGGCCCAGGCCCCGCAGCTGCCCTTCGAGCACGACGTCTGCCGCGCCTGGAACGTCCCGGACCGCACCGCCGTCCAGCGGGTGGCCACCCGCAGCAGTGTTCCGGCGCTCGTCGTCTCCGGAAGCTTCGACGCGAAGACCGGGGCGAGCTGGGGCCCGTACACGGCCCGGACGCTGTCCCGCTCGACCACCGTGCTGATCCCGGGAATCGGCCACTTCGTCGTGCCCCAGTCGCCCTGCGCGCAGAGCGTCCTGGCCTCCTTCCTCGCGCGCCCGACCGCGCCCGACACCGCCTGCGTGGCGGGGCTGGAGCCCCAACCGTTCACCATCGCCCCTGAGCCGGAGACCGCATGATGCCCGTCCGCCCGCCCCACCGCCGCCGCACCGTCCGACGGCTCCGGACCACGCTGGCCGGGGCCGCGGCCGGTGTCCTCCTCGCCGGCCTCGCCGCCCTGCCCGCCCAGGCCGGGGACGGCGCCGAGGAGCCGCTCGGCACGGTCGCCAGGACGGCGGGCCACGCCCGGTTCGAGCCGGGCCCCTGCCCGCGGACGGCGGACCCGACCCCCGAACTGGAGGGGGCCCGCTGCGGAACGCTCACGGTGCCCGAGAACCGGTCCCACCCCAGGGGACGGAGGATCACCCTCGCGGTCGCGATCGTGCCGGCCACGCAGAAGCGGGCGCCCGACCCGATCGTGTGGTTCGCCGGCGGCCCCGGCGACGACGCGAACTCCGAGATCCGGTTGGCGGTCGCCGGCGGCCTGAACCACGACCGGGACGTGATCTTCATGTCCCAGCGGGGGACCTACTCGGCCGACCCGGCCCTCACCTGCCCGAACGTCGACCAGTTCAACGCGGACGCCCTCGGCCTCGTCTACGGTGCGCCGTCCACCGGGCGCCTGCACGTCGAGGCGACGCAGGTCTGCCGCGACCAGCTGGTGGGCCGCGGGGCCGACCTCGGCGCGTACAACAGCACCGAGAGCGCCGCCGACTACGCCGACCTGCGCGTCTCGCTCGGCATCCAGCGGTGGAACGTGTTCGGCATCTCCTACGGCACCGACCTGGCGCTCCTCTACATGCGCCTGCACCCGGAGGGCCTCCGGTCGGTCGGCATCGACGGCGTCCTGCCACCGTCCCTGGCCGGGGGAGCCGTGACCTGGAAAGCCGCACGGGAGGGCTTCGACGGCATCTTCAAGGCCTGCGCGGAGCAGCCCGCCTGCAACGACCGCTACCCGGACCTGAAGGCCACCTTCGAGCGCCTCGTCAGTGAGCTCGAAGCCCGGCCGGTCACCACCACCGTCACGGTCCCGGACCACCCGGACCCGGTGGAGGTCGTGCTGGACGGCGGAGTGCTGGTGAACTGGCTGACCTTCGCCAGCCACCTGGCGGCCGGCGTGCCCCGCTCCATCGACGAGCTGGCGCACGGCAACCCGCAGCGGATCGCCGAGCAGTGGGCGGGCGGGAAGCTCAGCCCGCAGGCCATGGGGAGACTGTCGTACGGGCTCTCCTACGGCGTCTTCTGCGGTGAGTGGACACCGTTCGAGAGCGAGGCCGACGTGATCGAGGCGGGGCGGCGCGCGTTCCCGTCGTTCCCCGAGTCGGTGCTGGCCAACGCACCGCTGCTCGCCTGGCTGCACGCGGACTGCCGCGCCTGGGACGTCCCCGCGGCACCGCGCTCGGTCCGGGACGTGACGCGCAGCGACATCCCGACGCTCGTCCTGTCGGGCGGGTTCGACTCCCAGACCGCACCGAGCAGCGGGCCGTACGCCGCCCGTACGCTGAGCCGGTCCACCGAGGTCACCGTCCCCTACGTCGCCCACGTGGTCTTCGCCGACTCGCCGTGCGCGCAGTCGATCACCCGGTCGTTCTTCGACACTCCGACCGCGCCGGACACGGAGTGCCTCGCGTGTCTCCAGCCGCCCGAGTTCGAGATCGGGGCCTGAGGCCGAGCGGCCGGCCGGTCCGGGAGGAACACCCTCGCCGGAGGACTGCCGAAGACACCGGGTCCGGCCCCGCCGTGCGAACGGCGGGGCCGGACCCGTGACGTTCCGCCGCCGGTGGTCCCGCCGCCGCCCGGGTGAACGGGCGGCGCGGCGGGCCGGACGGGGCCGGGGCCGGGCGGGTGCGGGGCCATGATCGCCGGGTTACCGGAGGCCCACATCGTCGGAGGCGGACATGCGGATCCTGCTCCTCGCCAGCGCGTTCAACAGCCTCAGCCAGCGGCTGTACGCCGAACTGCGCGAGCGGCGGCACCTCGTGGACGTCCAACTGGCGGGTGATGACGACGAGTTGCGGGCCTCGCTGGCCCGCCTGCAGCCGGACCTGCTGCTCGCCCCGATGCTCCGGACGGCGATCCCGCAGGACGTCTGGTCGGCGCTCACCTGCCTGATCGTCCATCCCGGCCCGCCGGGCGACCGCGGCCCCTCCTCCCTCGACCGGGCGATCCAGGACGGCCGGGCCGAGTGGGGCGTCACGGTGCTCCAGGCCGAGGCGGAGATGGACGCCGGGCCGGTCTGGGCGTGGGCGCCCTGCCGGCTGCCCGAGCGCGGCAAGAGCGACCTGTACCGCAACGAGGTCTCCGACGCGGCCGTCGCGGCCGCGCTGCTCGCCGTGGAGCGGGTCGCCTCGGGCTGCCACACGCCCCAGCCGCAGCACGGCCCCGGCTGGCGCCACCCGGTGCGCACCCGGCCCCTCCTGCGGCAGGAGGAGCGCCGGATCGACTGGGCCGGCGACTCCACCGGGACGGTGCTGCGCAGGCTCCGCGCGGCGGACTCCCAACCCGGGGTGCTCGACGCGCTGTGCGGCGGCGAGTGGTACCTGCACGGCGGGCACCGCGAGCCGGTGCTGCGCGGCCGTCCGGGCGAACTGCTCGCCACCCGCGCCGGCGCCGTGTGCCGCGCTACCCCGGACGGCGCAGTGTGGATCCCCGAACTCCGCCGCCGCCGTACGCCCGGCGGCCCCGCGACCTTCAAGCTTCCGGCCGTGACGGCGCTCGGCGCCCTGCTGCCGCCCGTCCCGGAGGTGCCGGTGCCGCTGATGCGGGGCGGGCGGGAGGGCGCTGCATGGTCGGACATCCGCTACCGCGAGGACGGCCCGGTGGGCTTCCTGCGCTTCTCGTTCCCGGGCGGGGCGATGTCCACCGACCACTGCCGGCGGTTGCTGGAGGCGTACCGCTTCGCCGCCGCCCGCCCGACCTCGGTGCTGGTGCTCGGCGGCGGCCGGGACTTCTTCTCCAACGGCATCCACCTCAACGTCATCGAGGCCGCACCGGACCAGGCCGCCGAGTCCTGGGCCAACATCACGGCGATGGACGACCTGGTCGCCGAGGTCCTCACCACCACCGACCGGCTGGTGGTCGCCGCCGTCGCGGGGAACGCGGCGGCCGGCGGGGTGATGCTGGCCCTGGCCGCTGACGAGGTGTGGTGCCGCCACGGCTCCGTCCTCAACCCGCACTACCGGCTGATGGGGCTGTACGGCTCGGAGTACTGGACGTACACCCTCCCGCGCCGGGTGGGCGCGGCGGAGGCCGAACGGCTGACCCGTCAGGCGCTGCCGGTGTCCGCGGCGGCCGCCGGGCGGATCGGCCTGGTCGACCGGATGCTCGACTGCGGGCCGCAGGAGTTCGGGCCGAGTGTGGCCCGCCTGGCCGGGCTGCTCGCCGCCTCGCCCACCGCCCAGCGCCGGATCGCGGCGAAGAAGGCCGCCCGCGAGGCCGACGAGCGGGCCAAGCCGCTGGAGGCGTACCGCGAGGAGGAGCTCGCGGTGATGCACCGGCAGTTCTTCACCCCCGAATCGCCGTACCACGCGCTGCGGTCCGCGTTCGTGCGCAAGCGCCCCGCGCCCGCCGGGTCCGCCGCGCCGATGTGACCCGAACGGCCCCGCCCGCTTGCGGCGCCCGGGTGACCCCTTCGGCTTTCCGGACCGGCGTTCGATCCCAACCGTTGCTATGACTTGTCTTCGAGCCATTTCGTCCGGCTCCCATCCCCGAGGAGGCATCCTCATGGGTGCTGCAACAACCGACACCGACGTGGTGCACATTCTCTGGATCAACGCCGGCCTCAGCTGCGACGGCGACTCCGTCGCACTGACCGCCGCGATGCAGCCGAGCATCGAGGAGATCGTCACCGGCGCGCTGCCCGGCCTGCCGAAGGTCGCGGTGCACTGGCCGCTGATCGACTTCGAGTGCGGCCCGGTCCAGGGCGCGGACAACTTCGTCGAGTGGTTCTTCAAGGCCGACCGCGGCGAGGTCGAACCGTTCGTCCTGGTCGTCGAGGGGTCCATTCCCAACGAGAAGATCAAGAAGGAGGGCTACTGGTGCGGCTTCGGCGACGATCCGGCCACCGGCCAGCCCATCACCACCAGTGAGTGGCTGGACCGGCTCGCTCCCAAGGCGACCGCCGTGGTGGCGATCGGCACCTGCGCCACGTACGGCGGCATCCACGCGATGGCCGGCAACCCGACCGGCGCGATGGGCGTGCCGGACTACCTCGGCTGGGACTGGAAGTCCAAGGCCGGGCTGCCGATCGTCTGCGTGCCGGGCTGCCCGATCCAGCCCGACAACTTCGCCGAGACGCTCACCTACCTGCTGTACCAGCTGGCCGGGTCGGCGCCGATGATTCCGCTCGACGACAAGCTGCGGCCCGCCTGGCTGTTCGGCGCCACCGTGCACGAGGGCTGCGACCGCGGCGGCTACTACGAGCAGGGCCAGTTCGCCACCGACTACGGCACGCCCGAGTGCCTGGTGCGGCTCGGCTGCTGGGGGCCGGTCGTCAAGTGCAACGTCGCCAAGCGCGGCTGGATCAACGGCGTCGGCGGCTGCCCGAACGTGGGCGGCATCTGCATCGCCTGCACCATGCCGGGCTTCCCGGACAAGTTCATGCCCTTCATGGACCCGCCGCCCGGCTCGCGGGTCTCCACCAGCGCCAGCACCGCGTACGGATCGCTGATCCGGCGGCTGCGCACGATCACCCAGAAGACCGTCGACAAGGAACCGAAGTGGCGCCGCACCGGCCGCCACCTGACCACGGGCTACCGCCCGCCCTGGTGACAGGCGAGGGCCGCACACCGACCGGTGTGCGGCCCCGTCGGCCTCCGCCCCGCTCGCAGACCCCGCAGACCTCGTAGACCCCGTAGACCCCGTAGACCCCGTAGACCTCGAAGACCCCCTAGACAAGGACACGCAGACACGATGGCAACACCGACGACCAGGGCGGCCGGCGACGGCAGCGGCCTGACGGAGATGTCCTGGGACCCGATCACCCGGATCGTGGGCAGCCTCGGCATCCACACGAAGATCGACTTCAAGCAGAAGAGGGTCGCGGAGTGCTACAGCACCTCCTCGGTCTTCCGCGGCTACAGCGTCTTCATGCGCGGCAAGGACCCGCGCGACGCGCACTTCATCACCAGCCGGATCTGCGGGATCTGCGGCGACAACCACGCCACCTGTTCGGTCTACACCCAGAACATGGCGTACGGCGTGAAGCCCCCGCACCTGGGCGAGTGGATCATCAACCTCGGCGAGGCCGCGGAGTACATGTTCGACCACAACATCTTCCAGGAGAACCTGGTCGGGGTCGACTACTGCGAGAAGATGGTCCGCGAGACCAACCCGGGCGTCCTGGAACTGGCCGAGCGCACCGAGGCCCCGCACGCCGGCGACCACGGCTACAAGACGATCGCCGACATCATGCGCTCGCTCAACCCGATCGAGGGCGAGTTCTACCGCGAGGCGCTCCAGGTCAGCCGCTACACCCGGGAGATGTTCTGCCTGATGGAGGGCCGCCACGTGCACCCCTCCACGCTCTACCCGGGCGGCGTCGGCACGGTGGCGACGGTGCAGCTGTTCACCGACTACCTGACCCGGCTGATGCGCTACGTCGAGTTCATGAAGAAGGTCGTGCCGCTGCACGACGACCTCTTCGACTTCTTCTACCAGGCCCTCCCCGGCTACGAGGAGGTCGGCCGCCGGCGGGTCCTGCTCGGCTGCTGGGGCAGCCTCAACGACCCGGACCACTGCGACTTCACGTACCGCAACATGACGGACTGGGGCCGCAGGATGTTCGTCACCCCCGGTGTCGTCGTCGACGGCAAGCTCGTCACCAACGACCTGACGCAGATCAACCTCGGCATCCGGATCCTGCTCGGCAGCTCCTACTACGAGGACTGGCAGGGCAAGGAGCTCTTCGTCACCCACGACCCGCTGGGCAACCCGGTCGACCCCCGGCACCCGTGGAACCAGCACACCATCCCCCAGCCGCAGAAGCGCAACTTCGACGACAAGTACAGCTGGGTGATGTCCCCGCGCTGGTTCGACGGCAAGGACCACCTCGCCCTCGACACCGGCGGCGGCCCCCTCGCCCGGCTGTGGTCCACCGCCCTGTCCGGGCTGGTCGACATCGGCTACGTCAAGGCCACCGGCCACAGCGTCCAGATCAACCTGCCCCGCTCGATGACCAAGCCCGAGGTCACCTTCGAGTGGAAGATCCCGCAGTGGAGCAACGCCATCGAGCGCAACCGGGCCCGCACCTACTTCCAGGCCTACGCGGCCGCCGCCGCCCTGCACTTCGCCGAGAAGGCGCTCGACGAGGTCCGCGCCGGGCGCAGCCAGACCTGGGAGCGCTTCGAGGTGCCGGACGAGTCCATCGGCTGCGGCTTCACCGAGGCCGTGCGCGGCGTGCTCTCGCACCACATGGTGATCCGCGACGGCAAGATCGCCAACTACCACCCCTACCCGCCCACCCCGTGGAACGCCAGCGTCCGCGACAGCTACGGCACGCCGGGACCGTACGAGGACGCGGTGCAGAACACGCCGATCTTCGAGGAGAACTCCCCGGAGAACTTCAAGGGCATCGACATCATGCGCGCGGTGCGCAGCTTCGACCCCTGCCTGCCCTGCGGCGTGCACATGTACGTCGGCGGTCGCACCCTGCAGACCATGCACGTGCCCACCGGCCTGAGCGGGCTCACCGCATGACGGCCGAACAGACCGGGCTGCGGATCCAGGAGGCCCTGGACGCCCTGGCCGGCAGCGGCGCCGAGCACGCGGGCGAGCAACTCGTCCGCGACCTCATGGAGTTCTACGGCGAGGGCCTGGCCAGGCTCGTCCCGGCCCTGCCCCCGCCCGCCCTGGAGCAGATGCTCGACGACCCCGCGGTGGCCGGGCTGCTGCTCCTGCACGACCTGCACCCCGAGGACGTGACCGCCCGGATCGAGCGGGCACTCGCCAACCTTCCCGAGCGGATCGAGGTGCTCGGCTTCGAACCGGACACCGGCACCCTGCGGGTGCGCCGCACCGCCTCCGGCTGCGGCTGCGGGGAGCAGGACGTCGAGGCGGCGCTCGCCTGCCACGCGCCCGAGGTGACGGCCCTGGAGCTGGAACGCGCCCCGCAGCTGCTCCAGATCGCCACCCGCCCGCCGCAGCCCGCGGAGGCCCGGTGAACACCCGCCGGGTCTCCCGCGACGGGACCGCCCTGCTGCGCCGGCTGCGCGAGCCGGCGCCGCCGCGGCCCGAGCGGTGCGGGTTCTGCGGCCGGGACCTGCCCGCCGGCCACCGCCACCTGGTGGACGTCGAGGAACGCGCCCTGACCTGCACCTGCACCGCCTGCAGCCTGCTGTTCCAGCAGCCGGGCGCGGCCGGCGGCCGCTTCCGCACCGTACCGGACCGCTACCTCGCGGACCCGGAGGGCGAGTTGGACGAACGGGCCTGGTCGGTCCTGGGGATCCCGGTCGGCACGGCGTTCCTGTTCCGCAACGCCGTCCTGGACCGGCTGCTCGCCTTCTACCCCGGGCCGGCCGGCGCCACCGAGAGCGAGGTGGACGAGGAGGCCTGGGAACGCGCCCTCGGCGCCAGCCGGCTGGCCGCGGCCCTGGAACCGGACGTCGAGGCGCTGCTGCTGCGCCGCACCGACCGGGGCGTTGCGTGCTTCCTGGTGCCGATCGACGTCTGCTACGAGCTGGTCGGCCGACTACGGAGGTGCTGGCACGGCTTCGACGGCGGGGCCGAGGCGCGGGCCGAACTCGACGCGTTCTTCGAGCGGTTGGCCGCCCGGGCCCGCCCGCTGCGCGCGGAGGTTACGGCATGAGTGAACGGAGTGAGCGAACCGTCGAGGGGTGCGCCCTCGGCTTCACCTGCACCGGCGTGCGGTCCGACCCGTACGCGGCGGCGCCGACCCTGGTGTTCCGGCTGCGGATCACGGCGCCGGCCGACACCCGGGTGCACGCCCTCGCCCTCCAGTGCCAGCTGCGGATCGAACCGGGCCGCCGGTCGTACGCCGCCGCCGAGGGCGGGCGGCTGACCGACCTGTTCGGCGAACGGGAGCGCTGGGCCTCCACGCTCAACCCGATCCAGTTCGCCACCGTGCCGCTGCTGGTGCCCGGCTTCGACGGGGAGACCGAGGCCGACCTGGCGGTGCCGTGCAGCTACGACCTGGAGGTGGCCTCCGCCCGCTACTTCCGGGCGCTGGACGGCGACGAGGTGCCGCTGCTGCTGCTCTTCTCCGGTACTGCCTTCGCCGGCCCCGGCGGCTTCCAGGTCACCCCGGTGCCCTGGGACAAGGAGGCCCGGGTGCGGATGCCGGTGCGGGTCTGGCGGGAGGCGATCGAGCAGCACTTCCCCGGCTGCGGCTGGCTCCGACTGCCCGGCGACGTGATGGACGACCTGGTGGCCTACCGCTCCCGGCGGGCCCTGCCCTCCTGGGAGGCGACCGTGCGCGAACTGCTCGCGGCGGCGGCGGCGGTCGGGGAGGGCGTCCGGTGAGCGACTTCCCCGAGGGGATCGAGCACGGCTTCACGGCCGCCCGGCAGATCGCCGACGCGGTACTGCTGGAGGGCTACGTGCTCTACCCGTACCGCGCGTCGGCGGCGAAGAACCGGCTGCGCTGGCAGTTCGGCGTCCTGGTGCCGCCCGAGTACACCCTGCAGGGCGGCGAGCACTCCCACCAGCGCACCGAGTGCGTGATGGAGGCGCGCCTCGGCGACCGGCTGGCGGTCGAGCTGCGCTTCCTGCGCGTACAACGGCGAACCGTCGAACGGGTCACCGCCACCGGCGGGTTCGAGCCCGTGGAGCGGCTGGAGCTGGCCGACCGGGTACTCGTCGAATGGGACGAGGGCGTCGAGGAGCGGATCGAACTCCTGCTGCCGGTCGAGGAACTGATCGGGGAAGGAGTGCAGCGGGGGTTCCGGCTGCCGGGCGTCGGCACGACGGAGCTGCTGCACGAGCACGGCACGCCCGTCGGGCGGCTGGTCCGGCGGCGCGAACGGGTCGACGGCATAGTGCGGTTGAGGGTCGAGGAACTGCCCGTCCCGTACCTGGCGCAGCGCCTGACGGCGGTGGTGGAGAACACCTCCGCGTGGACGCCGCACCGGCGCGCCGGGCGCGAGGAGGCGCTGCCGCGCTCCCTGGTCTCCGCCCACCTGCTGCTCGGGCTGGAACACGGCGGCTTCCTGTCCGTCACCGATCCGCCCGAGTGGGCCCGGCCGGCCGTCGAGCGGTGCCGCAACGAGCGCACCTGGCCCGTCCTGGCCGGACCGGACGGCGGGCGCCAGGTGGTGCTGTCCTCGCCGATCATCCTGGAGGACCACCCGCGGGTCGCCCCGGAGAGCCTCGGCACCCTCTACGACGCCACCGAGATCGACGAGATCCTGGCGCTGCGGACGGCGGCCCTGACCGAGGAGGAGAAACGGGAGGCCCGGGGCACCGACGAGCGGGCCGGGGCCGTGATCGACCTGGCCGAGACCATGCCGCCCGAGGTGCTGGAACGCCTGCACGGCGCCATCCGCGGGCTGCGCGAGGTCACCGGCGGCGCCGGCGACGCGGAGCAGCCCTGGTGGGACCCGGGCAACGACCCGCAGGTCGACCCCGAGCGGGACCGGGTGCTGGTCGACGGCCACCCGGTCGGCGCCGGCAGCCGGGTGCTGCTGCGACCGGGACGGCGGCGCACCGACGCCCAGGACCTCTTCCTGGACGGGCGCACCGGCGTCGTGGAGGCGGTGCTGCACGACGTCGACGGCTCGGTGCACCTGGCCGTCACCGTGGAGGACGACCCGGGCGCGGACCTGTGGCGGGCGCAGGGACGCTTCCGCTACTTCCAGCCCGACGAGGTGACCCCGCTGGAGGAGTCGTGAGCGAGCGCGCCGTCGAGTGGTGTGTGTCGTGCGAAGCGCCCGGCGTGGGAAGTGAGGAGGGCGCATGAGTGGGCGGAGCGAGGTGGGCGCATGAGCGGGAACAAGGTGCTGGTCGCCGGGGTGGGCAACATCTTCCTCGGCGACGACGGCTTCGGGGTCGAGACCGTCCGGCGGATCCGGGCCCACCCGCTGCCGGACGGCGTCGAGACTGTCGACGTCGGTGTGCGCGGTGTGGACCTGGCGTACCGGCTGCTCGACGGCTACCGGACCGCCGTCCTGGTCGACGCCACCTGCCGCGGCGGGGTGCCCGGCACGGTCTACCTCATCGAGGCGGCCGCCGAGCCGCTGGAGGCGCCGGTGCTGGACGGGCACCGGATGGGGCCGGACGCCGTGCTCGGGCTGCTCGCCACGCTCGCCGCCGGCACCGGCGGCGAGCCGCCCGGGCGGGTGCTGGTGGTCGGCTGCGAGCCGGCGTCACTGGAGGAGGGCATCGGGCTGAGCGAGCCCGTCGCCGCCGCCGTCGAGGAGGCGGTCCACGTGGTCCTGCGAGTCGTGGACGAGGCCACGCAACTGGAGAGGGAGACGACACCATGGTGAGGAAACTGTTCTGCGCGGCCCTGCTGGCGGGGATCGGCGTGCTGGTCTGGCAGAGCCTGCCGGACATCAGGCGGTACCTGAAGATCTCGGGTTTGTGTGGCCGGTTTGGCTGCTAAGGGTGCTCCCCGGGGCGCTGTGGCGGCGCGGCTTCGAGCCGTCGCCGCCACTGCGCCCTGTAATGGGGCCCGTTGCCGTCCGCCCCGGGAAGGGACCGATGCACGAGATGTCGATCGCCGCCGCCGTCGTCGAGCAGGTGGACGAGGCCGCGCGCCAGCACGGGGTCCCCGGGGTGGCGCGGGTGCGGCTGCAGGTGGGCGAGCTGGCCGGGGTCGTCCCCGAGGCGCTCGACTTCTGCTTCGAACTGGCCTGCGCCGGAACGCTGGTGGAGGGCGCGGCGCTGGTCACCGAGCCGGTCGTGGCGCGGGCCCGGTGCGCGCCCTGCGCCGTCGAATGGGCCGTCGGCATGCCGCCGGACCTCGGCTGCCCGAAGTGCTCCGGGGGCGGCGGCGTCGAGCTGCTGTCCGGGCGCGAGCTCCAGATCCTCGACGTCGAGTGGGCTTAGGAAGAGTCTTCCGGATACGCCCCGGCGCTCCGGCGTCCGGGCCGAACAGAAAGGCTGACGCGATGTGTCAGACGGTCGACCTCCGCCAGGCGGTCCTCGCCCGCAACGACGACAGCGCCCGCGAACTGCGGGCGGCTCTGACCGCCCGGGGGACGGTGGCGGTGAACCTGCTGTCCAGTCCCGGCAGCGGCAAAACCGCGCTGCTGGAGGCCGAGTTGGGACTGGCCCGGCAACGCGGTGTGCCGGTCGCCGCGCTGACCGCCGACCTCGCCACCGAGAACGACGCGCTGCGGCTGGCCCGTTCCGGCGCACCCGTGAAGCAGGTGCTCACCGACGGGCTCTGCCACCTGGAGGCGCGGATGCTCGCGGGGCACCTGGACGGCTGGCTGCCGCAGGACTGCCGGCTGCTGTTCGTGGAGAACGTCGGCAACCTGGTCTGTCCGGCCTCCTACGACCTCGGTGAATCGCTGCGGGTGGTGCTGGCCTCGGTGACCGAGGGCGAGGACAAGCCGCTCAAGTACCCGACCGCGTTCGGGCTGGCCAACCTGGTGCTGGTGACCAAGGCGGACCTCGCCGCGGCCGCGGAGTTCGACGAGGCGGCGTTCCTGGCGAACGTCCAGCGCGTCAACCCCGGGGTGGAGGTGCTGCACACCTCCGCCCGCACCGGCGACGGCGTCGGAGCGCTGCTGGAGCGCGCCCTGGCCGTACTGGACGGCGCCGAGGTGCACCGGCCGGTGATGGCGGCCGACCACGGCGGCGGTCACCACCACGGCGGTCACCACCACGACCCGGTGCAGGCGCCCCGGTGACGGCCGGCCACCCGGAACTCGACCGCGAGCGGCGGCGGGTCGCCGTCCGCGGCCTCGTCCAGGGGGTCGGCTTCCGGCCGTTCGTCTTCACCCTGGCCGGCGAACTCGGGCTGGCCGGCAGCGTCACCAACACCGGCGAGGGCGTGCTCGCCGAGGTCGAGGGCGGCCGGGACGCGCTCGACGCCTTCTGCCGACGGGTGGCCAGCGACGCACCGCCGCTCGCCCAGGTCGCCTCGGTCGAGCACGCGCCGCTCGCCGCCACCGGCGCCACCGGCTTCACCATCACCCCGTCCAGGGCCGACGGCCCCCGCGCCACCCTGATCCCGCCCGACGTCGCCGTCTGCGCCGACTGCCTGGCCGAGCTCGCCGACCCGGCCGACCGGCGCCACCGGCACCCCTTCATCAGCTGCACCAACTGCGGCCCCCGGCACACCATCGTGACCGGCCTGCCGTACGACCGGGCCAACACCACCATGGCGGACTTCCCGATGTGCGCGGACTGCGCCCGGGAGTACACCGACCCCGCCGACCGCCGCTTCCACGCCCAACCCGTCGCCTGCCACGCCTGCGGTCCGCGCCTCGCGCTGACCGTCCCCGGCCGGGCCGACGCGGGCGGGGAGGAAGCGCTGACGCAGGCCCGCCGGCTGCTGGCCGACGGGGCGGTCCTCGCCGTCAAGGGCCTCGGCGGCTACCACCTCGCCTGCGACGCGCGCGACGCCCGGGCCGTCGCCCTGCTGCGCCGGCGCAAGCGGCGCGGCGACAAGGCGTTCGCCCTGATGGCCCGTGACCTCGCCACCGTCGAGCAACTGCTGCCGGTCGGCCCGGTCGAGCGGGAACTGCTCACCGGACCGGTCCGGCCGATCGTCCTCCTGCGCCGCCCCGGCGGGTCCGCCGAGCAACTCCCGGCGGTCGCCCCCGGCAGCCCCGACCTCGGAGTGATGCTCCCGTACACCCCGCTGCACCACCTGCTGCTCGCCGCCCCGGGGCCGGACCTCCTGGTGATGACCAGCGCCAACCTCTCCGGCGAGCCGATCGTCACCGACGACCGGGAGGCGCTGACCGGGCTCGCCCCGCTGGTCGACGGCTGGCTCCGCCACGACCGGCCGATCCACGTGCCCTGCGAGGACTCCGTGGTGCGGGTGGTGGACGGCGAGCAGCTGCCGCTGCGCCGCTCGCGCGGGTACGCCCCGCTGCCGCTCCCGCTGCCGGTGCCCGTCCGACCCGTGCTGGCGGTCGGCGGCGACCTGAAGAACGCCTTCGCGCTGGCCCGGGACGGCTACGCCTGGCTGTCCGGGCACATCGGCGACATGGACGACCTGGCCACACTGCGCGCCTTCGACCGTGCGGTCGAGCAGCTCGGCACGGTCAGCGGGGTGCGCCCGGAGCTGCTCGTCGCCGACCGGCACCCCGGCTACCGCTCGGTCCGGCACGCCGAGCGGACCGCCGCCGGCCGGCCGGTGCGCCGGGTGCAGCACCATCACGCCCACATCGCCGCGGTGATGGCCGAACACGGCCTGGACGGCGGCCGGCCGGTGCTCGGGGTGGCCTTCGACGGCACCGGCTACGGAGAGGACGGCGCGATCTGGGGCGGGGAGGTGCTGCTGGCCGACTACGACGGGTTCCGGCGCCTCGCCCACCTCGGGTACGTGCCGCTGCCGGGCGGGGACGCCGCCGTCGAGCGCCCGTACCGGACGGCGCTCGCGCACCTGCGGGCGGCCGGGCTGCCCTGGGCGCCCGGACTGCCGCCGGTCGAGGCCTGCCCCGAAGACGAACTCAAGCTACTGGAGCGACAGTTGGAGCGCGGGCTGAACTGCGTGCCGACGTCCAGCATGGGGCGGCTGTTCGACGCGGTCTCCTCGCTCGCGGGGGTCTGCCACCGGGCCGGGTACGAGGCCCAGGCGGCGATCGAACTGGAGGCGGCGGCCGCCGGGTTCGGCCCCGCGGCGGGCTACGGGTTCGGGCTGCTGCCCCGGGAGGACGGCTGGACCGCCGACCCCGGGCCGGTGCTGGCCGGCGTCGTGGCGGACCTGACCGCGGGCGCCTGCGCCGGGCTGGTCGCCGCGCGTTTCCACACCGCCGTGGCCGACCTGGTCCGGCGGATCTGCGCGGCCGTCCGGGACCGCCACGGCACCACCACGGTGGCCCTCAGCGGCGGCGTCTTCGCCAATGCGCTGCTCTCCTCGGGCTGCGCGCGCGGCCTCCGGGAGGACGGTTTCACCGTGCTGCGGCACCGCCGGGTGCCGCCCAACGACGGAGGGCTGGCGCTCGGCCAGCTGATGGTGGCCGCCCGGTCGGCCACCCGGGAGGAGTGAGAGCGGATGTGTCTGGCGGTGCCCGGCAGGGTGACGGAGATCGAGGAACGCGACGGGACCAGGATGGCGGTCATGGACTTCGGCGGGGTGGTCAAGGACGTGTGCCTGGAGTACCTGCCCGACCTTGAGGTGGGGGACTACGCGATCGTCCACGTGGGCTTCGCCCTCCAGCGGCTGGACGAGGAGTCGGCCCGGCGGACCCTTGAGCTCTTCGAGGAACTCGGGCTGCTGCAGGAGGAGTTCGGCGACCCGTGGGAGGCGGCGCGGGCGGCGCAGGCGGCCGGGGCGGCCGGGGCGGTCGGGGTGGAACGAGGGGCCGAGGAGGCCGGACGGTGAAGTACCTGGAGGAGTTCCGCAACCCCGAGCTGGCCGAGGGACTGCTCGCCGACATCAGGGCGACGGTCACCCGGCCGTGGGCGCTGATGGAGGTGTGCGGCGGCCAGACGCACAGCATCATCCGGCATGCCATCGACCAACTCCTTCCGGAGGAAGTGGAGTTGATCCACGGGCCGGGCTGCCCGGTCTGCGTCACCCCGTTGGAGGTGATCGACCGGGCGCTGGCGATCGCCGCCCGGCCGGAGGTGATCTTCTGTTCCTTCGGGGACATGCTGCGGGTGCCCGGCACCGACCGGGACCTCTTCCGCGTCCGCGGCGAGGGCGGCGACGTCCGGGTGGTGTACTCGCCGCTCGACGCCCTGCGGATCGCCCGGGAGCACCCCGACCGGGAGGTCGTCTTCTTCGGCATCGGCTTCGAGACCACCGCCCCGCCCAACGCCATGGCCGTCCACCTGGCCAGGGAGCAGGGCCTGCGCAACTTCAGCATGCTGGTCTCGCACGTGCGGGTGCCGCCGGCCATCGACGCGATCATGGACTCGCCGGACTGCCGGGTCCAGGGCTTCCTCGCCGCCGGGCACGTGTGCAGCGTCATGGGCACCGCCGAGTACCCGGCGCTCGCGGAACGCCACCGGGTGCCGATCGTCGTCACCGGCTTCGAGCCGCTGGACATCCTGGAGGGCATCCGACGGACCGTACGGCAGCTGGAACGCGGCGAGCACACCGTCGACAACGCCTACCAGCGCGCCGTCCGGCCCGAGGGCAACCCGGCGGCCCGCGCGATGCTGGAGGACGTCTTCGAGGTGACCGACCGCCCCTGGCGCGGCATCGGCGTCATCCCGCAGAGCGGCTGGCGGCTCTCGCCCCGCTACCGGGACCACGACGCCGAGCACCGCTTCGACGTCGCGGGGATCGCCACCAGGGAACCGGCCGCGTGCCGGGCCGGCGAGGTGCTGCAGGGGCTGCTGAAGCCCCATCAGTGCGAGGCCTTCGGCACCGTCTGCACCCCGCGCACGCCGCTCGGCGCCACCATGGTCTCCAGCGAGGGGGCCTGCGCCGCCTACTACCTCTACCGGCGGCTCAGCACGCCGGCCGTGCCCCAGGAGGCGAGTCCCGTTGGCTGACATCGAGACGCTGGTGGAACCCTCGGCCGCGCCCGACTTCTCCGGCTGGAGCTGCCCGCTGCCGCTGCGCGACCACCCCCGGGTGGTGCTGGGGCACGGGGGCGGCGGGGCGATGTCCGCCGAGCTGGTCGAGAACCTCTTCGCGCCCGCGTTCGGCGGCCCGGCGCTGGCGGGGCTCGGCGACTCCGCCGTACTGGAGCTGGGCGGCGCCCGGCTCGCCTTCTCCACCGACTCCTACGTGGTGCGGCCGCTGTTCTTCCCCGGCGGCTGCATCGGCGACCTCGCGGTCAACGGCACGGTCAACGACCTCGCCATGAGCGGGGCCCGGGCGGCCTACCTGTCCTGCGGCTTCATCCTGGAGGAGGGGGTGGAGATGGCCGTGGTGGACCGGGTCGCCCGGGCGCTCGGCGCCGCCGCCCGCACCGCCGGGGTCGAGGTGGCCACCGGGGACACCAAGGTGGTGGAGGCCGGGCACGGGGACGGCGTGTACCTGAACACGGCCGGCATCGGCCTCGTGCCGGCCGGGGTCGACATCCGGCCGCAGCGGGCCGTCCCCGGCGACGTGGTGATCGTCAGCGGGCCGATCGGGCTGCACGGGGTCGCCATCATGAGCGTCCGGGAGGGCTTGGAGTTCGGCGTCGAGGTGCGCAGCGACAGCGCGGCGCTCGGCGGCCTGGTCGAGGCGATGCTCGCCGCCACCCCCGACCTGCACGTGCTGCGTGACCCCACCCGCGGCGGCCTGGCGGCCTCGCTCAACGAGATCGCGACGGCGGCCGGGGTGGGCGTGGTGCTGAGCGAACGCGCCGTCCCCGTCCCGGACCCGGTGGCCAACGCCTGCGCCGTCCTGGGCCTGGACCCGATGTACATCGCCAACGAGGGCAAGCTCGTCGCCTTCGTCCCGCGTGGCGAGGCCGACGCCGTCCTCGCCGCGATGCGCGCCCACCCGCTGGGCGCGGAGGCGGTGGTGATCGGCGAGTGCGTCGTGGACCACCCCGGGATGGTCGTCGCCCGCACCGGCTTCGGCGGCACCCGGGTGGTCGACCTGCCGATGGGCGAACAACTGCCGCGGATCTGCTGACGCCGTTCCGGACGGGGCGCCGACGGCGAGTGCTGCCGTCGGCGCCCCGCCCTGTTCGCCTCGGTCGGCGGCGTCCGTGCGCTCGGGCCACCGGTCCCCGGGTCGGGACCGGCCGCACAAGGGCTGCCTGAGCTGCGGCCCGGGCGGATTCCGGGCCGGGTCGGATGCCGGACGGCCCGCGGTGAGCCGAGGCAGCGCGATGGAGCCGAGGGGAAGCCGCGGGAAGGCCGCGAGAAGGCCGCGAAGAGGCTGCGGGAAAAGCGGGCTGACACGGCGTCGGCAGGGCCTTGAGGGCGAGGCTGTGATCATCTGACGATGATTCTGTGACCATGATCCCGTCCCACAGATCGCCCCGGACCGATAGCGTCTGCTCCGGACGCGTGTGGCGGGAACGGCCGCGCCGGGCGTCGAGGGGAGCGTGGGCATGGAGCCGCTGGCAGTGGACGATCCGCGGCAGCTGGGCGACTACCGGTTGCTGCGGCAGCTCGGAGAGGGCGGGATGGGCCGGGTCTACCTCGGCCGGACCACGGGCGGGCGGACCGTCGCCGTCAAGGTGGTCCGTCGCGACCTGGCCGGGGACTCCGAGTTCCGGGCCCGGTTCCGCCAGGAGGTGGCGGCCGCCCGGCGGGTCGGCGGCACCTGGACGGCACCGGTCCTGGACGCGGACATCGAGGGCGGGCACCTCTGGGTGGCCACCGGCTACGTCGCCGGGCCCGCGCTCGCCACCGCCGTACGGGAGTTCGGGCCGCTGCCCGAGCCGGCCGTCCGAACCCTCGGCGTCGGCCTCGCCGAGGCGCTCGCCCATGTGCACGGCCTCGGGCTGGTGCACCGGGACGTCAAGCCGTCGAACGTGCTGCTGACCCTGGACGGGCCGCGGCTGATCGACTTCGGCATCGCCCGCGCACTGGACACCGCCACCGCCCTCACTCAGTCCGGCCAGGTGATCGGCTCGCCGGGCTTCATGTCGCCGGAGCAGGCGAACGGGCTTCCCGCCGGGCCGGCCAGTGACGTCTTCTCGCTCGGCGCGGTGCTCGCGTACGCGGCGACGGGCACGATGCCGTTCGGTTCCGGGGTGAGCGCGCCCGTCCTGCTCTACCGGGTGCTGCACGAGGAGCCCGACCTCTCCGGGCTGGACGGCCCGCTGCACTCCCTCGTCCGTGACTGCCTGGCCAAGGACCCGTCCGCCCGCCCGACGCCCGGACGGCTGCGGGAACGACTGGACGGCGACGGCGCGGCCGCCGCCCGGCTGGGGCAGGGGGACTGGCTGCCGGCGGCGCTGGCGGCGGCGGTCGGGCGCAGTGCCGTGCAGCTGCTGGACCTGGAGGGGGAGCGGGACTCCGGGGAGGCGGCGGCCGGAACCCGGGCTCCCACCGGGGGCCGGACGGTTGCCGACGCGGCGCGGGCGGCGCGGGCGGCCGAGGCGGCGGGGGCCGTACCGGGCGGCGGGGCTCCCGGGGCTCCTGGCTTCGGGCCGCCGGTCCCGCCGGGTTTCGGCCCGCCGACCGCAGGGCCCGTCGGGCCGGCCGGACCGTACACGCCGACCCCGGTTCCGACGCCGGTGCCGATGCCGTCGACAGGGGCCACGGGGCCGGGCTACGGGCCGTACCCACCGCAGCCACGCGGCCGGAGGGGGTACGGCGTGCTGGCGGCCGTGCTGGCCGTCGTCCTGCTGCTGGGCGGCGGATACCTGCTGATCGAGCGGCTACGGGGGGACGACGGGAAGGCCGCCGCCTCGAACCCCGGACAGAGCGCCCCGGCCGGGGGCAGGACGGCGTCCGCCGCCCCGGCTTCGAAGAACCCCGAGCCGACCGGCGGTGGTTCCGATCCGGCCAGCGACAGCCCCGCACCCAGCGCGGCCCCCACGGACCCGGGGCAGGGCATCATCCCCGCGAAGTTCCTCGGGACGTGGGTCGGCGAGCGCAAGGCCGCCAACGGGGACGTCACCACCGTCACCCTCACCATCGTCCAGTCGGCGCCGAGTGAGGAGAAGAGCAGGATCCGCGCCGAGACGCCGAGCACCGGCACCTGGTGCGAGGGCGCGTGGACACTCAGCGATGCCAACGAGAGCCAGGTCTCCTACGCGTCCCGGGAGACCGGCTCCTCGCCCGGTGACACGTGCATCACCAACAGGTCGATCTACCGCCTGATCACGGCGCCGTCGGACGGAACACTCCACTACAGCCCGGATCTGCTCAAGCCGGAGGAGTACATGGTGCTGCAGAGGCGGGGCTGAGGCGCGCGGGGTCCTCTCCCTGGCCGACAGGGCTCCGGGGAGCGGGCGTCGGTAGGCCGCGACGGGTGGGCGACGTCGAGCCGCACCCCGCCGTGGGGAGCGGGCGACGTCGAGCCGCACCCCGCCGTCGGGACCGGGCGACATCCGTGACGGGATGTCATCAGTGCGGACGAGAAGGAACCGTTCACCTTTTCCACCCGTCATCTCCACGGGGGATGCCAAGGCTCAACACCCCTTCCGCTCATCACTGCCGAGGTTCCGAGGAGATCCATGGTCGACACCGTCAACTCACTGGTCACCCGCGTTCACGAACTGCTGGTGGCGTTCCTGACCAAGGGACCCGCCGCGGTGGGCACCGCGGGCCTCCACGACGTCGTCGCACGTGCCACGGCGCTCGGCCCCGAGGGCACGTGGCTCGTCGCGGCGGGCCACGTGGGCCTCGGCGACCTGGCCATCGCACGCGGACAGGCGGAGGAGGCGATCTTCCACCTCGACGCCGCGGTGGCGGCCGGCTACAACGACTGCGTGGCGCTCCACGTCGCCCCCGTACTCCCGCTGCACCACGATCCCCGCTTCCGGGCCCTGTACCAGCGGATGCGCATCACCCAGGCGGACCTCGACGAGTTCTACTGGTTGCACCAGGAAATGCAGATCATGGCGAGCGAGGCCCGGAGCGCGACCGTCGACAACATCGGCCGCCTCGACACCGGGGTGTCCCTGCTCCCGCAGGCACCCATGCCCACCCGCGAACCGAACACCCCCGGCGTCCTGATCACCCGCATCGATCTCGCCGCGGTCCAGACCGCGCTCCAACAGGCCGCCGTGAAGGCGGAGTTCCAGCGCAGCTCCGGCAACACCAGCCTCAGTCTCATCGACGGCTCGTGGGATGACCACCCCCGCGCCAGGTACGACGCCTGGCACGCTGACGAGCTGGACACCCGGCGCCGGCAGGCCGCCGAGGCCCGGGCTTTCGTCGAACGCCCCGGCGCCGGGACCGCGCTGATCCCCTGCCCGCCGCTGGGCTCGATCCGGTACCCGGCCCGTTGAGGGCCTTGACCCGGTAGCCCGGGCCGACGGCGTTCAGCAGGGTGCACCAGGAGGTGTGGCCCGGCTCCGGGGCGGCCACGAAGGAGGGCGGCCCGTCGGAGAGCCGCGATCGGGGGGCGATGCGCCGCGCCCGTGCGGGCCGATCCGACCGGTGAGGCGGTACGGGCCGCCGCGGTGTTGGTCCGATCGGATGGCGGCCCTTCCGCCGCCCGGCGCGCCGGGTCGCCGCAGTCCCGGGCCTGCGTGGCCCACGGGCTAGGTTCGGGCCCGTGAGCGGCAACGACGCGGTCCTGGTGCTGGTGGTCGTCACGGCGCTGGGCTTCGACTTCACCAACGGCTTCCACGACACCGGCAACGCGATGGCGACCTCGATCGTCACGGGCGCTCTCCCGCCACGTGTCGCGGTCGCCGTCTCGGCGGCGCTGAACCTGGTCGGCGCGTTCCTGTCGACCGCCGTCGCGGCGACCATCGCCAGCGGACTGGTCAACAGCCACGACGTGACCCTGACGGTGGTCTGTGCCGGCCTGGCGGGCGGCATCCTGTGGAACCTGACCACCTGGTTCCTCGGGATCCCCTCGAGTTCCTCGCACGCGCTGATCGGCGGGGTGGTCGGGGCGACGATGGCGGCGGCGGGCGCCTCGGCCGTCAAGTGGCAGGGCCTGGTGTCCAAGGTGATCGTGCCCGCCGCGCTGTCGCCGTTCATCGCCGGCGGGGTGGCCGCGGTCGGCACCCTCCTGGTCTACCGCCTCACCAGGGGCGTGCCCGAACGCCCGCGCAGTCACGGCTTCCGGCTCGGCCAGGTCGGTTCGGCCTCCATGGTCTCGCTCGCCCACGGCACCAACGACGCCCAGAAGACCATGGGCGTCATCACCCTGGCCCTGATCGCCAACGGCACCCTGCCGGCCGGGGCGAGTGCGCCGACCTGGGTGATCGCCTCCTGCGCGCTGGCGATCGCCCTGGGCACCTACGTCGGCGGCTGGCGGGTGATCCGGGCACTGGGCAAGGGGCTGGTGGAGATCGAGTCGCCGCAGGGGATGGCCGGCGAGTCGGCTTCGGCCGCCGTGATCCTCTCCTCCACCGACTTCGGCTACTCGCTCTCCACCACCCACGTGGCCACCGGGTCGATCCTGGGCTCGGGAGTCGGGAAGAAGGGCGCCGAGGTGCGCTGGCACGTCGCCCGCCGGATGGTGACGGCCTGGCTGTTCACCCTGCCGGCCTCCGCGGTGGTCGGCGCGCTCGCCTACTGGGTCGCGAACGGGATCGGCGGGACGGCCGGCGTGGTGGTGATCTTCATCGTGCTGGTGCTGGCCTCGATCGCCTTCTTCATCGCCTCCCGCCGCCCGGCCGTGACGCCGGAGAACGTCAATGCCGCGTGGACCGGATCGGTGGCCCCGGCGTCCGCCACGGACGAGGTGGTCTCGTGAACGCCTGGATCAACCTCAACGCGCTGTGGAAGATCGTCGTGGTCGGCCTGCTCACCGGCGCCGGCCTGCCCGCGCTGTTCGCCGTCGGCCTGCGCCTGCTCAACCCGCCCGTCCCGGTCGGCGGGCCGGCCGCCGACCGGCCGACCGCCGGGCCGGTCGGCTACATCCTGGCCGGACTGTGCTTCGCGGTGGTGCTCGCAGCGATCGGCTGGGGCATCTCCGTCATCGTCAACCACAGCTGACGTACCGTCCGTCAGCTCGCCAGGGGGAATTCGCACCAGACGTTCTTGCCGCTGCCGAGTGGCTCCACGCCCCAGCTCCCGGTGAGGGCGTCCACCAGCAGCAGGCCGCGGCCGGAGGTGGCGGTCTCGCCGGGGGCCCGGCGGTGCGGCAGGACGCTGGAGCGGTCCCGGATCTCCAGGCGGATGCAGGGGGTGGTCCCGGCCCGTAGTTCTATGGTGAGCAGTGCGCCCCCGTCGGTGTGGACCAGGGCGTTGGTGATCAGTTCGTCCGCAGTGAGTTCGATGTCGGACAGGAGATCGGCCGCACCCCACGCGGCCAGGGCCTGGCGGAGCATGGCCCGGGTCTCGGCCAGCCCTTCCGGATCGGCCTGGTGGACGTGCTGGGTCATCTGCCGGGTGGCGTAGGTGCCGGGGACGGCTGTGCGGTGCAGCAGCAGGAGCGCCACGTCGTCGCTGCTGCCGAGGCGGCTCGGGTGGCCGCCGCAGAGGTGGTCGGCGAGCGCCTCGGTGTCGCGCGGGCCGGCCCGCATGGCGGCGGCGAGGGCTTCGATGCCGTCCGCGATGTCCCGACCGGGCTGTTCGACCATTCCGTCGGTGCACAGGAGCAGGGTGTCCGCGGGGTTGAGGTCGAGACGGGTTTCGGGGTAGCCGTCCTGGCCGAACAACGTGGCCACGCCGAGCGGCAGGCCGCCGCGGACGCTGGCCCAGCTGGTACGGCCGGTGCTGAGCCGCACGAGTGGTTCGAGGTGGCCGGCCCGCACCAGGCGCAGTGTTCCGGTCTCCAGGTTGGCGTCGACGTAGATGCAGGTCGCGGACCGCTCGGTGTCGAGATCGGCGAGGAACCGGGACGCGCGGGCCATGACCGTGGCGGGAGTGTGCCCCTCGGTGGCGTAGGCCCGCAGAGCGATCCTCAACTGACCCATGATGGCGGCCGCGTGGCTGTCGTGCCCCTCCACGTCGCCGACCACCAGACCCACCCGCCGACCCGGCAGGGGGATGACGTCGTACCAGTCCCCGCCCACCTCGCGTCCGCTGCGGCCGGCGCGGTAGCGGACGGCCACCTCGCCGCCGTTGATCTCGGGGATGCGACGCGGCAGCATGGTGGTCTGGAGCGTGGTCGCGAATTCGCGTTCCTGGTCGAAGAGCATGGCGCGTTGCAGCGACTGCGCGACAGCGCTGCTGAGCGCGATGCAGATGTTCCGGTCCTCGGTGCTGAACTGGTGCCTGTCCCGGTAGAACAGGCCCAGCGCGCCGATGGAGCGGGCCTGGGCGGCCAGGGGCAGGAAGGCCGCCGCCTCGATCTTCATCTCCTCGGCGTAGGGGAGCAGGCGGGGGTAGCGGGTGGTGAGCTCGTCCCTGGTGCTGACGAACCGCGCGCGCTGGGTGAGTACGGCCTCGGACAGCGGCAGCCCCTCCTCCAGTTGTGTCATCGACAGGTCGTCCCGGGCCCTGAGCTCCGCCGACGGTTGCTCGGTCGCGGCGACGAGGCGCATGACGCCCCCGTCCACCAGCCCGAGGGCGAGCCCGTCCGCCCCGAAGCGTCGCAGCCCTTCGCTGTCGGTCAGCACGTTGGTCACGTCGCGGACGGTGATGGCGCGGGCGAGGGCCTCGGTGGTGGCGCGCACGGAGTCGGTCTGGCGGCGCCGGTCGGCGGCGAGCGTACGCATCCCCTCGGCGTGGGCCAGCTCCTCCTCGGCGTTGCGGACGATGCCGACGATGCGGTACGGGTGCGCCTGCGGGTCGCGCAGGATGCGCCCCTGCGTGTGGGCCCAGCGCAGCGTTCCGTCGCGGCAGACCAGGCGGAAGTAGGACGCGAAGGTCAGGTGCCCCTCGCGCAGCGCGAGCGACACGGCTTCGTCGAGCCGGTCGCTGTCCGTCGGCAGCACCCTGGCGGACAGTGACGCGGGCACTCCGTCGAACTCGTCGGCCCGTAGGTCGAACACCTCCAGACCCACGTCGTCGAGGTGGTAGGTGCCCCGGTCGAGGTCCCAGTCGAAGCTGCCCATGCCGTTGAGCGCCAGCCGGTCGTTGGCCGCGGTCGGCTCGGTGTCACCGGGGGAGCCCGACGACGTCGAAGCGGCACGGGCGGACACGGGGCGGGTGACCTCGGGGTCGTAGCCGCCCGGAGACCTGGACGTGTTCGCCATGGCAGGGCTCCCGTCCGATCGATGGCCCGTTGCCGGATCATCCGCGACCGGGCCGGCCGCCGCCGTGCGGTCGCGGAGAGTGGCGTGCACGTGCGACAGCGAGGTGCCTGAGGGCTCCGTCGCCCGCGCCGGGTCCGTTCCTGGAACGCCTGGTCAGTCTATCCAGGGGCCGACGGCTCGGCATCGACGCGTGAGCCGTGCTGCCGGCGTTCCCGGCCGCGCCCGGGGTGGGCGCCCTCGCCGGCCGCACTCCGGGCACGGGAGCAGGAGCTCGCTCATCCGGCCAGGGAGTCCGGCCAGGGCATCCGGGGGCGTCCGGGGGCGTCCGGTCAGGGCGTCCGGGCCCCGAGGATCGGTTCCGCAGGGTGCACGGGCGGTCGCCGAGGGCGGTGGTGCGCTCGCCGTCCGCCCGCGCCTCTCGTCCTTGACGACGACGGCTCCGCCCACGTCGTCGTCGACCCCTGGAGGAGTCATTCCGAAGTGATCGTGATCAGCTTGTCGATGGGCCAAGGGGTCATTCGATGGCCTGCTGCCGGCCCGCGGACATGCACGCCTCCTGTGCCAAGGCGGGCTTTGCAACCCTCGAGAAGCCAGCGAAGTAGATGACGCTCGCCGCACAATGGAGGCCGGAGCTGGTGCTGCTTGTCCCGGGCCGCTCACGGCAGCTGCCGAATCCCTCCCCGGGGTTCAACTCAGCTGGTCGCGCACGAGATCAAGGAATGCCTGTCGGCTCGGATGTATGTGTGCCCAGACCTTCTCGTCCTGTGGCTCTCCCGGGTCTTCGGGGCCATTTCTGATCACGTCCTGTAGTGCGAACGCGAGGCTGCGTGCCGCTTCGCTGACCTCGGACGCGCACAGTACGTGGATCGTCTTCTGCATCACCCACACCCTGTCAAGGACCTGCCTTGCCCGGGCCTGCCACTGCTCGTCAGCCAGGTCGTGGTGATGCCGATCCACCGCGACTCGTTCTGCTTCCTGCACCGCAGACAGAAATTCGATGAGGTGAGTGAGACGCTCGTTGCGGCGCGCCTCGGCAAGTTCACGAACACTGCGGCGCGCCTCGCCGCGTTCCAAGGCGCGTCCTGCCGAGCGCTGGGCCAGCATCGACATGAGCCCGCCGAGTAGGACGCCGATGAGCGGCGCAAGCGTTGTCCACATAACGTCCGACTATGACACCAACGGCATGAACACGGCACGGGGTTTCGGGCAATATCGGGCCGAGACCGGGACGCGAAGGCGGCCAGGTCGTCGCCGCCTTTGACGCCGGCGGGCAGCAGACGGCGGAAGATCTGAGACCTTCGCGTTGTCCTGGGTGCTCTTGGCCACAGCGCGGACCGGGAGGTCCGGCACGGGCGGCCATGGCGGCGGCGGCGTCCGGTCTCCCGCAGCTTGTGGCCTACTCAAGCGTGAAGCCGAGCGATGGGGCGGCCCCTGCCGGCGGCCGGAGAGACAGACAGGGCGGCCAAGATCGTTCTGTGACGAATGACCTGGATACCCTGCTCACCGCACTGGTGATCACTTCGGAATGACTCGTCCAGGGCTCCTACGACGCTCGCGGGCTCCTGCGAAGCCCACGGCGCCGACCTGTTCACCGCGGTGTCCGCGCCGGGCCGACCGCCTCGCCGCCCCCGCCTCGCCGCCCCCGCCTCGCCGCCTCGGCGTCGGCGGCCGGTCCGGTACCGTTCCGGATCCGGCAAACGGCAATCCGGTGCTCAGGCGGCGAAGTTGCAGAGGGCCGTGAGCGCCGCGTGCACCTCCCGTTCGATCTTGGCGTAGTGCCCGGGCGGGCTGTCGTAGTCGGGGTGGAACCCGGACTCCTCCTCGTGCCCGGTCTCGATGGTGAAGGCGAAGACCGGTGCCCTGGCCGGGTCGTCGAACTGCCGGCGGAAGGCGTAGTCGTCGGTGGTGCCGGTGACCGGTCCGCCCATCGGGTGGTAGAGCGAGGCGCTCTGGCCGACGTCGTAGGTGGAGTGGGCGCGCCGGGGGCTCGCGGTGCTGACGGTCGGGTCCACCCCGGCGCTGCGCAGGATGGCGTCCCGCATCTCACCGGCGATGGTGCCGAGGGTCTTGCGCACGAAGTGCGGCGGGGAGTTGGTGACGAACTCCCGGTAGTTGGGGCGGTCCGGTGGCAGGCCAGGGCTGCCCGGGCGGAGGCCGTCCCGCTTGCCCGTCCAGGTGGGGGAGGAGAAGTTCATGGACGGGTCGCTGCCGTTGTCCTCGATGCCCCAGCAGAGCAGGACCTTGCGGCCGAACTGGTGGACGTCGACGAAGTACGTGGCCCTGGCGTCGTCGATAAGCCACTGCACGTTGGCGGTCTCCGGTTCGGAGGCCGCGGACGGTCCCCGGTAGGTCTCCGCCCTGCTGTCCGTGGAGGCGGGGCCGTCCCGGTAGAAGGACAGGTAGACCTCCATGTCGTAGTAGTCCTCGAACTTCCAGGCGATGTCGTGGTTGCGGTTGATGTCCACCCCGATCTTGGCCGGGTCGGGGTGGGACCGCCGGTTCTTGCGCCAGCCGGCACCGATCGGGTCGGACGGCGGGTTCAGCTGGTCGAAGAGCCGGCCGTCGGGGTTGATCAGCGGCGCGACGTAGAGGTCGACGCCGTTCAGGATCCGCTCCACCTCGACGGCCGGGATGGTGAACGGAGGGTAGTTCACCGTCGGCCCGGCCGGGAGCGGCCGGCAGGACGACGCGGGGAAGACGATGTCGGCGCCGGTGGTGCGGCTCACCAGGAGGTTCTGCGCGAAGTGGACCAGCGCGTCCGGCGGCGCGGACTCGCGTGCGTGGACGCCACCGGTCAGCACCACGGCCGGACGGCCGTCCTGCGGTGCGTCCGCGATGCGGATGAAGTGGATCACCCGGTCCTCGACGCTGCGGTTCGGGAACTCACCGAGCGTGCACAGGGCGGGGAAGGTGGCCGCGAGGTCGGCGAGCGCCGCCTCGATCTGGGCCGGTGTCTGCGGCACGGTCGGCGTGGCGTAGGGCGGGGGCATCGCTCACACCTCCCCGCGCTCGGTGTACCCCCGGCCGATCACGGCCGACATCCGGGCGTGGTGCTCGTCGACGTCCTCCGAGGAGAGCAGCACCGTCACCTGCGCACCCTGCGCGACCGCGGCCTCGACCGCCCGGTCGGACGCGTACGCCGCGACCTTGTAGCGGTAGTCGGAACGGGCCTCCAGGCTCGAACGCACCAGGTGGAGCTCCGCGATGCCCTGCACGGCGCGCAGCACATCCTCGGAGCCTTCGATCTGAACCAGGCTCACGACACTCACCACCTTGCCGGTGGCCCCGCTCGACGGCTGCGGTGCGTGAGCGCGGGACCGGGCTGCCCGCCGCGTCCGACGGGCCTCCGGGCCCGGCCGACCGGAGCCCGGGCACACAGCGTCACCGATGGCCCGCACCGGTTCGGGTGACGGACGGTGACAATTCCGGAACACCGGAGCCGGGTTTCCCGCCGTCGGGTGCGGGGAACCCACGCACGCTTTCAGCCTGGCACACCGGGCCCCGGACGTAAACCGCCGTCGGCGGCCGGGGGCGCGGGCGGCGTCCGGTCCGACGGCTCGCCCGTGTCGGCGTGGACCGGACCGGCCTGGCCGGCGGCCCCGCAGGCGGCCCCCTCGTTCGGCAAGCGGGTGGCCCCTCGTTCGCCCGGCGGGAGGCCCCATCGTTCGCCAGGGCCAGGGGGAGGCACGTCAGCTCGGCGGCCTCCCGGCGGTGTGCCACGGCACGAAGGCGTTCGTCAGGCCCGCGAGGGCCGTCCGTAGCTCAGGGTGGTGGCGCAGCAGCACCGTGACCATGGTGTTGTCGTCGATCCAGGCCATGCCGGCCTTGGAGTACACCCCGGGGGTGTAGTACTCGGTGAAGAAGCGGTCGCTGTTCAGCCGCCGTGACGCCATCAGGACGAAGATGCGGAACGCGGTGTCGCTGAAGGCGAATCCGGTGGGCAGCTTCTCCGCGTACATCCCGACCGTCAGGTCGACCTTCTCGATGTCGCCCTCGTAGAGCCGCTCGATCTCCTCGGCCCACTCCGGGTTGTCCGTCAGCTCCTGGAAGTCCTGCGCGGGCTTCAGCCGCAGCAGCCGCCGGAACTCGTTGTAACGGGGGACGCCCAGCTCCCTGCTGCGCAGGATGTCGGTGGCCGCGAGGTCCTGCAGGTTCCCGTCCGGACGCCGGTACTCCTGCAGGAACCTCGGGAAGTTGTGCAGGGTGACCAGGCCCGGCGGGAGCGTGCCGAAGCTGTACAGCAGGTCGGCCGTCCGCAGGGTCCCGAGGACCTTCAGCGCGTCGGGCCCCGAGATGTCACGGAACGTGCACTGCCGCAGGCCGGCGTCGTCGTCGGCGGACCGCAGGGGCCAGTCGTCGCGGACGAGCGGGTGCATGCGGTAGACGGCCACGAACTCCTCGGTGAGGGAGTAGGGGACGCCGTAGTGGTCGGTGCCGCCTCCTGGGATGCCGCTGACGACCTCGCTCCCGCTGATCCGGCCGAACAGCCTGTGCACGCGCTCGCCCGCGACGCCCCACCAGTTGGCCCGCAGGGCGGCAACGGTGGTGGGGTGGCTGATCACGGCCGGCGTCCACTCCACGGTGTGGATCTTGGCGAGGAGTGCGGCGTTGACGAGCCGGGCCCGCTGGAACAACTCCTCGTCGTCCCAGGACGGGTAGGCGCCGTGCAGGTGGTCGCAGATCGCGTTGTGCTCCCGGACGAAGAGGTCCTGCATCAGGGCCAGGCCCAGCCAGAAGCCGGGAATGCGGGAGGGGTCACGCGAGGGGTCCGCGGAGAACGGGGTCTGTCCGTTGTCCGACACGTGCAGCTTGCCCAGCTCTCCGGTGCGCAGCAGGCGCTGTTCGGTCCCGTCGCTGCCGTAGAGCTGGGAGGCGTCCCACCAGTGGGAGGAGACGTTGACGCGGGTGTCGGGGGTCCCGGCGGGGGCGTGCGGGTCCCGGGTCGGGTCCTCCGGTGTCCGCATGATCCGCATCGGCCGCTCGGGCCACGGGTCGTCGTCCAGCAGCGGCACCTCCCACGGGTGGTCGGTGGGGCTCGTACCGTGGCTGAACCAGTCGCGGATCATGAACTGCAGCCAGGCGGCGACCAGAGAGTTGACCGACTCGGCCGCGATCAGCTCGTGCCGGGTGAGCAGGGCGCGGCTGACCTCGCGCGGGTTCGGCCTGGACAGGACGGACTCGGGCGTGGCCGGGGCGATCCGGTCCAGCGGGACGTTGCGACCGAAGCGGGTGCCCGCCATGCCCATCCGGGGCTCGCCGAGGTCGTTGTGGCTGCCGTCGGCGGTCCGGTTGACCCGCTGTTTCGCGGACGCGGGTGCGGGGGTCGGCGGATCGACGGAGGGGAGCCGGCCGGTGTCGTGGAGGTTCTGCTGACGCAGTCTGACCCGCAGTCCGAGGAGGGTCAGCAGGCCCGGGGCGACCGGCAACCGGTCCCAGCCGATGCGTCGGTCGACGTACTCGGAGGCGCTGGTGATGATCCGCCAGGGGAGGGAGGTGCGGTAGCCGCCGCCGGTCGGGGCCGGGGCGGAGCGGCGGGAGTCGCGGGGCGTAGTCATGATGACTCCCCGTAAGTGCGGTGACGTGTTGTGGTGCTGGGGGACTGGGTGCCGGGAGTCGGCGCGGGCCCATGGCAGGGGCGATTCCTCTGTGGACGCTCAATTCCACGATAGGAGGGCCGTCGTCCACCCGCGCGTCGGGCTTCCGGCGGGCCGGGTGCGGCGGGTCCCACCGCAGCGTCGTCGGGCGGGTGGGGCAGGAGGGGGTCGGGGCACGCCGGGAGGTCGCGCTCGGTGACGGCGTCGAGGGTGGTGGCGTCGACGGTGACGGCGGCGGGGATGACGGCGGCGGGGATGACCTGGCCTGGCAGGTGCCAGGCCAGGTGCTCGTTCAGTCGGGCTAATGCGAGCCGGATGTCCCCTATCTGCTGGTATCACCCGCCCTATGCTCGCGAGGACCGCCCCCCACGGCCCAGGGAGATCACCGTGTACCGCTCCGTCACTGCCGGCGCCGCCGCCGCAGCTCTGCTGGCGCTCAGTGCCTGTTCCTCGAGCGGTTCGAGCGGTTCGAGTGGCTCGTCGATCCCCGCCGCCTCCGCCTCGGCCTCGCCGACGGTCACCGGCACGGTGACCGTCTTCGCCGCCGCCTCGCTGAAGAACACCTTCACCCAGATCGGCAAGATGTTCGAGGATGCGCATCCCGGCACCAAGGTCGTCTTCAACTTCGGCGGCAGCGACACCCTGGCCGCCGGCATCGTCAACGGCGCACCGGCGGACGTGTTCGCCTCCGCCAGTCCCGCCACCATGAAGACCGTCACCGACAAGGGCGACGCGGCCGGCACTCCCACGGTCTTCGTCAGCAACGAGCTGGAGATCGCCGTCCAGCCCGGCAATCCCCTGCACATCACCGCGCTGCAGGGCCTCGCCAACCCCTCGGTCAAGGTGGTGCTCTGCGCGAAGACCGTCCCCTGCGGCGCCGCCGCCCAGACCGCGCTCGCGGCGGGCAACGTCACGGTCACGCCCGTGAGCTACGAACAGGACGTCACCGCCACGCTCACCAAGGTCGAGCTGGGCGAGGCCGACGCCGGGCTCGTCTACCAGACCGACGTCAAGGGCGCGGCCGGCAAGGTCGACGGCGTGAACTTCCCCGAGGCCGCCTGCGCGATCAACAAGTACCCGATCGCGACGCTCGCCCATGCCCCGAACTCGGCCGGGGCCTCGGCGTTCGTCGCGTTGGTGCAGTCGCCGGACGGTCAGAAGGTGCTCACCGACGCCGGTTTCCTCGGCCCGTCGGCCTCCCCGTCCGCCGCGCCTTCGACGTGCCCGTCCACGTCCGTGTCCACGTCCGTGTCCGCGTCGGCCTCGGTATCCGCGTCGGCCCCGGCCTCGGCTGCCAACTCCGCCTCCCCCTCGTCGGCCACGTCCTGACCGGCCGCAGGCGTGGCCCGGGGGAGACGTCCGGTCCCCGGGTCGTGGGCGCGGGCGGGCGGTGCCACCGCGAACCGGACGACGGGGAGGCGGCGATCCCGCAGTCCTGACGTGACGTCGGATTCGATGTCGAATGACTGTTTGGCTCGACCGGACCGGGCGTGGCCGCGCACAGGCGGGCGCGGGCGGCCGGGGTGGGGCGTGCTCCCGGCGATCCGGTTCCCGTGGATCGCCGGAAGTGGCCCTGCTGGCAGGGGTGTTCGCCCCGGCGACGAGTCTGCGCGAGAGCCAGGTGGCCCGGAATCCGTCGCGGTGAAGCACCGGGTGCGGTTGGGTCACCTGACCCCTACGCCGCTGTCCGCGGTCAGCCGCGGGCAGCGGCGGCCAGCGAGGAGATCGCCCCGGCGACGTCCTCCGGTGATGCCGGCACGGTGAGCTGTGCGGCGTCGTCGAGGCCAGGGTGGGAGCCGACGCGCACGGAGTGTTCCGCGTTCCGCAGGAGGTCGAGGTCGTTGATGTCGTTGCCGAATGCGGCGTAGTCGCTGATTCCCAGCGCTTGCAGGGCCTCCCACTTCGTGGTCGTCCCGGGTGCGTAGTCGATGATCCCCTCGTCGAGGTGGTGGTTGACCGTCAGCCCCAGCGCCCGTCCGGCATCGGCCATCGCCATCATGTCGGAAGCGCCGACGACGAGGAACTTCACGACCTCGGGGAGCTCGGCGATGTCGACGTGGCGCGCGAGGTTGCCCTGGTCGACACGATTGCGGATCGGGTGGTCGTCAGGCCCGGTGTACGCGTAGTCCCAGGGGCCGTCCGCGAGGTACGTCCCGGCGTGTCGACCGACCGCGTCGAGCAACATGCCGACTGTTGCGAGGTCGAACGCTGCCCGGGCGCGGACCTTGCCGTAGACCGCGGTGAGACTTCCGTTCCCGCCGATCAGTGTCGCTGCCGGGAAGGAGCCGTCGAGTACGGGCAGGAGGTCCCGGATCGGTCGAGCGGAGGCGAAGACCAGGTGGAGTCCGGCGCGTTCGCACTCGCCGAGCGCGGCGAGGATCCGGTCGTCGATCGTCCGCCCGTCGAAGCAGAGGGTTCCGTCGATGTCGAAGACCGCGGTGCGACTGCGAAGCTTGATCATCTCAGGATGCTATCCGCCAGCCGATGCGGTCACGCGTTCGAGGGTTCCCGTTCGAGGGTTCCATGAGTGGCGCCGAGGCCCGTACGGCCGGCCAAGGCTGCCCGATCCGACCGACGGCTCTGGCTGAAGGCTCTGGTGTTCACCGACGACGGCATCGCGCTGGACTGCCGGGGGCGGGAGCCGTGTTCGGGAACGGGCTGGCGAAGGCGCTCCTGATGCCGGCGTCGATCAGGAGCGACTGGGATCCGAGGCGGCCGAGCGGGGTGCAATTCGCGTGGCCTACGGGGAATTCGTGCGAACGGGCCCGGGGTGGGCGGTGAGTTGGCAGGATGGGGCGGTGCCGTGCGGTGGGTGCACGACGGCGCCCCCATGGGGGCGGGGGCCAGAGGTCAGGGAGCGCGATGGAGTGGCGCCCGGCGGCGTTCCATGAGCCGATCGAGCACGATCTGATTCAGTGTCAGCTCTGCCCGTTGCGCTGCGGCCTGCGGGACGGGGAGGACGGCGCCTGCCGGGTACGCCGCCGGCGCGGCGGCGTACTGGAGACGGCCGCGTACAACACGAGCGCGGTCCACGTTCAGGCCGTCGAGCGCAAGCCCCTGTTCCACTTCCGCCCGGGGTCGGAGGTGGTGACGATCGCGCCGCCGGGCTGTACCTTCCGGTGTGACTACTGCGTGAACCACCGGGTGTCGCAGTACGGTCGCGACACCGATGCGGTGATCGACCACGTTCCCGTGCGGCCCGAGGAGGTCGTGCGCGACGCCGCCCGGCGCGGCGCCGCCGTGGGCCTGTCGTACACGGAGCCGTCGCTGGCAGCGGAGGTCACGCTCGACCTGGCAGCGGCGGCGGCGCCGCTGGGTGTGCCGCTGGTGTGGAAGTCGAACGGATTCCTCACCCCGGAGGCCCTGACCGTGCTCGCGCCCGTCCTGACGGCCGTCAACCTCGACCTCAAAGCTGCGGACGACGTCGCGCATCGCCGTCTCACCGGGGCACCGCTCGCCCCGGTGCTGGAGACCCTGCGGGCCCTTCACGCCTCCGGCGTGTGGGTCGAGGTCTCGACTCCGCTGATCCCCGGGGTGAGTGCGGAGCCCGGGCCGCTGCGGTGGATGGCCGAGTTCCTGGCGTCCGTCGGTCCCGGAATCCCCTGGCACGTGATGCGGTTGACTCCGGCCTACCGGATGAGGTCCGTGCCCCCGACGCCGCCGCAGGCGCTGGCCGAGGCCGCGCGGATCGGCCGGGAGGCGGGCCTGCTGCACGTCTATGTGGAGCGGGCGCTCGGCGACGAAGGGCGGGCCACCCGGTGTCCGGGCTGCGGTGCCGAGGTCGTGCGGCGGGGCCTGTGGCGGCTTGAGGAGAACCGGCTGTCGGACGGCCGCTGCCCGGACTGTGCGATCCGATTGGAGGGACGATGGTGAACGACCGTCAGCCGAGCGACGTGAGGTACCGGGTGGTGCCCGACCTCCCCGATCTCATCGAGCCCGAGGAATACCCCGACCACCCCGACGGCCACTTGGTGCGCCTGCGGATCACCTTCGGCCCTGATGGTGTCGCGGTGCTCGGCGACGCCTTTCGGCCCGAGCTACTGGAACGCCTGCTGGAGAGCCTCGGTCCGGAAGACATCGAGCAGATGATGTGCGGCTGACCTCTGGGAGGGGGACCACGGGGATCACAGGGCGGCGAACACCTCGTCGAGTACCCGGAGCAGTTCCGCCGGGTCGGGCGTCGGAGGCAGCACCCAGCAGCGGCTCCCGTGCGTCGGCACGGGCCGGTCCGGGTAGTGCACCCGGACCGCCACGGCATCGGGGGTCGGCAGGGCGGGCTCGAAGGGGTGCGTCAGCAGTACCGGCGTGGGCGGCCCCGTCACTGCGTCGTGCAGCTGCCGGGCCAGCCCGTCGAGTTCGGTCAGAGCGACTTCCCGGTCGGGCGGCCCCGGGGCAGCCACGGACCACAGGGCCGCCAGATCGCCCACCTCGTGGAGCTGCCGCGCCCCGGGCGGTCCGCCGAGGGTGACCAGGCCCACGCCGCGTCCCGTCAGGATCAGCCGCTGCGCCAGCAGATGGGCGAAGGACCGCAGGCTGTTGCCCACCTGCCCGTGGGCCGCGGGCGTGTCGTCGAGGACCAGGACGGCGGAGCGCAGCCGGTCCGGGGGCTGCGACCGGCGGGCGCGGTACAGCAGTGCGTCCCGGGCGAGCAGGGCGTGCCAGATCTCTCCGGGCAGGGCGAGCTGCGAGGCGAGCAACCGCTGTGGCGGGCCGTGCCGGGTGAGCTCGCCGGGCGCGGACGCGCCGGTGGCGGCGTCGACGGCGTCCCCGGCGCGGCCGGGACCCAGCACTCCCCACCGGGGGAGCTGCCGCCCTGCCGCCTCGACCGACTGTGCCCAGGGCAGCCGGAGCAGCCGACGGGCGAGCCCGGGGTCCTCGCGGACGGCGTCCGGACCGAGCAGCATCACCAGGGGCAGCAGCTCGCGGTGGAAGGATTGCAACGCCTGCCCGTACCGTCCGGGTGACACGGCTCCGGGCGGGGTGGCCGTACTGCCCCCCTCCAGACCCCACAGCAGGGCGTCGCGCAGCTCGCGAGGGCCCGCTGTCGGCGGGGCGGCGAAGCTCGGGTGGCCGGGCAGGAACGAGGCGACCATGCCTACCAGCGCGGGGTGGGCGGAGCGCGGCCAGGCAAGGGCCCGCAGGGCGGCCGCGGACCGGTGTCCCCACAGCAGGCGCAGGTCGGCGCGCGGGTTCGGGCGGAGCAGTCCGCTCAGCGCGGCCAGGTCGGCGAGCGAGGGCTGCGCTCCGGCGGCGGCTGCGGCGAGCGCGAGGTCGGCGAGGGACTCGGCGGGCATGGGTAGTGGCGCGGCCGGTGCGGCGCCGCGACCGCGCCGCAGCGACCACAGGCGGATCGGCCCCGCGGTGTGGGCGGTGGCGAGCTGTCGGCCCTCCGCGGACCACCGCACGCTCCACAAGGTGCCCCGACCGCTGGGCGGGCCGGGGAGGGTCAGCGCGACGGTCTCGCCGGTCACGTCCCACAGGTCGACGGCGGAGCCGTCCGGGCCGGGGGCGGCCAGCAGGGATCCGTCCGGCGACCAGGCGATCGTCGCCGACCAGCCCAGGCCGCCGGGCCGGCCGAGACGGTGCCGCAGCCGCCAGTTCTCGGTCGACCACACCGTCAGCGGCTCGCGGTCGCTGGCCGGCGCGGCGGCGAGGTGCCGGCCGTCCGGTGACCAGGCGAGTCGGGAGACGAAGCCGATCGCCTCGCTGGTCGCGCGGTGAACGAGCTCGAAGGCGGGCATCTCCCACACGACCATGCCGCCCCTGGTTCCTGCGGCCAGCCACCTCCCGTCGGGGGACCATGCGAGTCGGCCGACGCCGTTGGCGACCGGCCGGTGTTGCCGGTCGGCCGCCGAGCCGTCGGGGTTCAGCCGATGGAGCAGCACCTGTCCGGGCCGGCCTCCGCCCTCGGGCACCGCGAGCAGCGGCTGCCCGCACGGGGTCCAGACGGCGCCCTGGCCGCCGTCCAGCCGCGCGGTCTCGCGTCCGTCGGCGGAGCTCAGTACATGGACGGCCCCGACATCGTTGCGGGTCGAGACCGCCAGGAACCCCCCGGGGGTCGGCTGGACGGCGATCTCCAGGCAGCCGCGCGGGATCCGGGCCTCCCACGGCGTCCCGGGCTCCCCGGCCGCGCGACCGAGCGGGTCCGGCGAGGCCCCGGTGCGTGCACTGCCCGACCACCGGACCAGCCGTCCGGGGCCGTCCGCGAGGTAGAGACCCTCCCCGGCCGGCAGCCACCCGGTGTCCGGGAGCGCCGGTACGGCTTCCGCGGCTGCCAGGTCCTGGTGGCGTTCCACTTGCGGACGCGGGCCGTCGAGCCGGGGCAGCGCCCGGCCTATGGAAGCGCACATGGCGGCCGACCAGCGGCGGAGCTGTCGGCCGGGCCGCTGCGCCGCAGGGTTCACACCGGCTTCGGTCATCGCCCACAGCTCGGTGTCGTGCGGGCCGTTGAGCAGCAGCCGTCCGCACCGCGACAGCGCTGCGTCGCAACGGGTGCGCGGATCGCCCGCCCATTCGGCAGCCGGGGTGCGCCCGCCCTCGTCGAACACTGTCAGGCCTTGGCCCGCCACGGTCGCAGCCACCCGACCATCCGGCATGCAGGTAAGTGCGATGACCCGGCCGACCGAGCGGGCCACGGGAACGACCGGGCCGCCGCGCAGCCCGGTGCGGTGGATACCCGCGTCGTCGGCGACGTAGAGCTCCATTCCGTTCGGGGTCCAGGCCACGGCGGTGATGCCGGGGTGGTTGCTCAGAGCCGCCCGGTGCATCCGCCGGCCCTCGACGTCCCACAACTGCAGCGAGTTCTCGGTCGCCCGGCACAGGATGTCCCCGCCGGGTCGCCAGGCCAGGTCGACGGTCTCGTCGGTCATCGGGAGGTGGCGTGTGGTCCCCCCGGCACGGTGGATGACCGCAATGCCGCCACGCTCGGCCGGGTAGGCCACCCGCAGACCGTCCCGGGAGAGTGCGAGGCGGCGGGCCCCGGGCCCGGGTGGCAGCCCCGCGGCCAGCGGCCGGTGGCGTCCGGTGTCGGCATCGACGACGTCGACGGCCCCGGCGCGCAGCAGCAGGATCTCGTCGCCGTCGTGGCTCCACACCGCGTCGACGACCTGGCCCGCATAGCCCGGTGCGGGTGGCGGCGTCGTCCACACCGGTCGGCCGCCGTCGTCCAGGCAGTGCAGCGCGTCCCGGTCGCAGAAGAGCAGGAGCAGGCCGTCCGGGGCCAGCGCCAGGGCGCGGCCGTGGCTGAGGGACAGCAGTGGCCGGGCGGTCACGACTCGGCCGCGGCCTCCGCCGCGGCGCGTTCGTAGAGGTGGCCTGCCTGCAGCGGGTCCCCCGCGAGCCGGTAGCACTCGGCGGCCTCGGCATAGCGGCCCTCGGCGCGCAGCCGGGTGGCCCGGGCCAGTGGCTCGGTCGGATCCGCCGGGACCGCGCCGGCCGGGGCCTGCACCGACGCCGCGCCGAGCAGCTGCTCGGCGGCCGCCAGCAGGGCTTGGGCCGTGGGGGACAGACTGGGTGGGCGCTGCTGGGGGGCTGGCGGGACCCACAGGGTCCAGGCGGGGACCAGATGCTCCAGGGCGAAGCGGTGGAAGCCCTCCGGCCGGCAGACCACCAGGGTCTCGGCGTCCAACCCGAGGGTGCGCACCAGCGCGCCGGGCGGCAGCGCCGGGGTGAGCACGTGCGCGGCCTCGACGAAGCAGTTCCCGACGCCCAGCCGGTAGCAGGGGTCGCCGAACGGCAGTGCCGAGAGCAGTTGGGTGGGTTCGAGCAGCAGGTGGAGCCCGTCGCCGAGGAGCAGGAAGGCCCGTTCGCCGAGCGGACGGCCGGGCAGGTAGCGGCGCAGCAGGTCGAGTTGGCCGTCGTCCAGCAGTACGCCGGCCACCCGTTCTTCGCGGCCGCGACCCGGTACAACCCGCAGCCGGTCGAACGGCGCCCGCGGCGACGCGACCGAGGCCGGTGCCGCGGCGTGGGCCGGTACGGCCGGGACGGGGCCCGTGGCAGCGGTGTCCGCGACCTGCAGCGGTTCGCCGCTCACCCGTAGCCGCTGGGGCGGCAGTTCGGTTCCGTCGGTGACCAGCCACAGCTCGCCGTCCGGGACGGCCGTGGCCAGTGGAAGCCGGCCGCCGGGCAGCCGTAGCCGGATGTCGAGCAGTAGCCGCTCGTCCGGGCCGCTCCGGCTGCAGACCGCGGTGCGCGGCAGCCGGGCCAGCGAGTTGACCAGGGCAGCAGGCAGCGCCGCCTTGCCGCTCTGCCCGGCGGAGGACAGCAGCAGGAGCAGCGTCTCGGACCCGGCCGTCGGTTCCCGTCCGCCGGTGTGCAGCGGGCCGCTCACCACCGGGAGCAGCGACGCGTCGACTCCCGCCGAGGCCGTCCGGCGTAGCACCGAAGGGAGGAGCTGGGGGACCGTCAGGACGGCGACTTGCGAGGGCGGGTTCGTCGGGAGGTCGAGCGAGACCGGGCAACCGGCCGCCAGCTCCACTGCGTCCACCGGCGTCCCGGCGAGGACCGTCCGGAGCGCGAGGTCCAGGCCGGCCTCGGCACCACCGGTGATCCATTCCCCGTCGACGGCCGCGGCCCGGCCGCCGGCCGCCCGGACCAGCGCTTCGCCGGTCAGCGGTCCCAGCGAGGTGAGCAGCCACCAGTCGGCGGGGTCCGCCCGGAAGCAGGACCACCGTTCCTCGCCCGCCGCGGCGAGCGCCGACACGCAGGCCAACACGCCGGCCGTGGAGCCGAACCGGCCAGCGGTGCGCCACGGAGCGGGCCCGGCCGGCTGGACGGGGACGGGTGCGCCGGTACCGGGGACGGGCCCGTCGGGGTCCGCCGGCCGGCGCGCTGTGAACGGCGGCGGCTGCTGCGGGGGCACCGTGGGCTCGGACCAGAGCCCCGGCCACCGGCTCCCGGGCCGCGGGGTGTCAGCCACGCACGCCTCCCCTCCGGGGCGATGCGGCCTCGGGCGCGGGTAGTCCCCAGGTCCCGCCCAGGTGTTCCTGCGCCCACTGCCGCCACTGGTCGATCAGCTCCGGGTCGTGCCCGGTCTCCTCGGTCCGCCGCCAGGCCGCGGCGAAGAGTCGGCCGCCTCGGTCCAGCCGTCCGGTCCGGACCGCGGCCTCCAGTGCCCAGGAGAGCAGGGTCTGCCGCTCCTGCCGGTGGCCCGGGCGGGAGAGCTGGTGCTCCGCGAGGGTCAGCGCCCGGGTTGTCGGGCCCGGATCGGCATGCTCGGTCCACTCGTGGAGGCCGGTGGCGAGCGCGAGCCGTTCGGGCTGGGCACCGGCTGCGGCCGCCCTGGCGAGGAGGTGCCCGGCGGGCCGGCCGACGAGCAGCAGTTCCCAGGCGGCGTCGAGCGGCCGGTCGTACTCCTCCCAGCAGGCCGCGGCCCGGTCGGTGAGCCCAAGGGCGCGGAAGCAGTGGGCTGCCTGCTCCGGGTTGCCCGCCAGCCGGTACACCTCTCCCGCCTGTTCGGTCTCGCCCGCTCGCGCGTAGGCATCGGCGGCCGTCCAGCGCTGTCCGAGTGCGTCGTAGCAGCGGGCCGCGTCGGCGTACGCGCCTGCCTCGATGAAGCACTCAGCGGCTTTGCGCAGCAGTTCGGCCCGTCCGGTCATCGGTTGCTTTGCCGCTCCTGCTCGGACCGGCTGACATCCTCCTCCTCGATGTGCCAGGGCAGGCCCCCGACCGGGATCGGCAGAGGGGCGCCGGGCCGGACCTCATCGATCCGCGGGCGGCGGGCCATGACTTCGCCGAGCTCGCCGGCGATCCTGTCGTGCTCGGCCTCGTGGTCGGCGCCCCGGCGTCCGGCGGCGTCGACGTCGTCCACCTGGAAGAGCTCGACCTCACCGGTCCGGGTGTTGAGACGGACGTTCACTCGTACCCGCATTCCTGAGTCACCCCTCGATCTCGAACTGGATGTCGATAACTCCGTCGCCCTCGCGCTGGTCGACGTCGACCGCACCGTGGGCGCGTGCGTAGTCCACGACGGCGCGCCGGTAGGCGTCGGCGAGCACCGAGTTGACGGCCAGCAGGGCTTCGTCGCGGAGGTCGTCGAGCCGGGCGCGGTTGCGCTCGTCCAGCTCCCGTCGCTTCTCCCGCTCGGTGGTCCGGTGCTGCTCGGCGACCCTCAGGTCGGCCTGCGTCTGGGCGTCCTCGCCCAGTTGCTGTTCGGCCCTGTCCTGCTCGCTGCGGGCCGCGGCGGTCATGCCGGCGGCCGCCGCGGTGATCTTGGCGGCGAGGTCGGCCTCCGCTTTCGCCTGCGCGTCGCGACGGGCGTCGGCCTCGCTGCGGCGGCGCGTGTCGGGGTCGTACCTGCCCTCGCCGTGGCCGGAGATCTCCCGCGTGACCGTGCCGGCGTCCCGCAACCGCGTGGTGACGGCGGTGTCGACGGTGTCGCTGAGCCGGGCCACCACCCGCAGGGTGCCGTCGGCGGGGTGGTACCGGACCTCGGCCGCGTTCAGCGACAGGACGATCTCGGCTCCCCGTTCGCTCCAGCGGCCGGAGGTGCGCAGCCCGGATTCGAACGCGACCCGGGTGGCGGGGCCCAGCGAACTGCCGAAAGGGAGCGTGACGGTGAGTTCGGAGGTGACGTCGCTGCTGAGCCGCGCGGTGCGTTCGACCTCGATCTCCCACGCCTCGGCGAGTTTGTGTGCGGCGGTGATGACGACCCTGCGCGGATTGCACATGTGTTCCCCCGTCGGGTTCAGTCCGTGGGCGATTGAGATGACGTAACGTCAATTCTATGACAGGACAGGCGAGTAGATGTGGGGGATCTCCACGGTCAGTTCGTGGGCCACAGGGCCAACACCCGGTCGATCTGGTCCCGTACCTCGGTGACCCGGGACCTGGCATTCGGGTCCCCGTTCGTCAACTCCATCCGGATCTCGTTCAGCCGGCGCAGCACGCTCTCCTTCGCGGCGTCCGTCGAGTCCGGGGAGACCTGGCTCGCCAGGAAGCGGGCCCGGGTGACCAAGAGGTCCGCGTCCGGCGCCGCGCGCAACGGGTTGCCGCCGTCGTCCTCGACCCGCTGCTCGACCAGTCGCCGTACCGTCTCCGCCTCGTCCGGGTCGCTCCAGACGTGGGCGAGCGGCCACAGATCGCGCGGCGAGGCCTCGTCCGCCTCACGCAGGGTGGCGGCCGAGGCGACCAGGCCCATCCCCCTGACGATGCGCCGGTCGGACAGCCGAACCCCTTCGTCCAGCAGCTCCCGGATCAGCTCGGTGTAGCCGGGCACCACCTTTTCCACTCGGACGTCGAGCCGCCGCCGGTGCAGCCGGTCCAGGTCCTCCACTCGCAACGGGAAGCCGGTCGGCTGCGGAGGCCCGGCCAGGAATCCCTGCTGTGGACCTCGCCCGAGGCGGGACTCCACCAGGGCCTCCAGGTGTCGGCCGGCCACCGGAGCGACCTCCGCGCGCAGCAGGAAGCGATCGGCGAACGCGGCCGTGGACGGGTCCCGGGGCAGTGCGTTGTCGGCGCCGACCAGCGACACCAGCGGGACCTGCCGCAGCTCGGTCCCGTCGTGGAAGACCCGCTCGTTGAGTACGGTGAGCAGGGTGTTGAGGATCGGGCTGCCCCCCTGGAAGATCTCGTCGAGGAAGGCGATCGGGGCCTCCGGGAGCATGCCCTCGGTGCGCACCGCGTACCTGCCCTCGCGCAACTTCCCGACGTCGACCGGGCCGAACACCTCGGCCGGCTCGGTGAACCGGGTCAGCAGCCGAGTGAACACGGGGAGCTGCATGCCCTGCGCGAGGCGGGTGACCAGCTCGGTCTTGCCGGTCCCCGGCGGGCCGAGCAGCAGGACGTGCTCCCGGGCGATCAGCGCGACCTGCAGGATCTGCAACACCTCGTCGCGGCCCACGAAGTGCTGCTCGACGGCGCGGGCCACCCCCCTGAGCCTCAGCAACGACTGACGCTCCACCTCCTCGCGGTCCCAACGGCCTTCGTCCACCGCGTTCATCTCCTCGCCGCCTTCTTGTCCCGGTGCGTCTGCAGCACCTGCCCCACCAGTGATCCCAGCCGCCACGCATCCGGCTCCTCCTGGCGGTACACCAGGCCCACGTACGCGTCCCGGACGATCGACCGCAGCTCGTCGCCGTTGCACAACTCGGCCGCGTTGGCGACCATGTCGAGCAGGCCGTGCCGGCCCAACCGGGCTTCGAGACCGTAGCGCCTGGCATGGTGCCGCAGGATCGCCCGGCGGGCCTCGACGTCCGGCAGAGCGATGGAGATGCTCTGGAAACGGCTCGGGCGCAGAAGCGCCGGGTCGATCATGTCGATCCGGTTGGTGGTGCCGATCACCAGCATCTGGACGTCCGGCCGGAAGCCGTCCATCTCGGTCAGGATCTGCGCCACGATGCTGTTGCCCGCGCGGCTGGCACCGTCGCTGCGGCCGGAGCGCTCGGTGGCCAACGCGTCGAACTCGTCGAAGACGATCACCGAGGGGGCGCTGCGCCGGGCCGCCGCGAACAGCTCCCGGATCTTGCGCTCGCTCTCGCCGACGTACATGTCGGTCATCTCCGGGCCCGACACCACCTGCACGGTCGCCTTCATCTCCCGCGCGATCGCCTTCGCGAAGAGGGTCTTCCCCGTTCCCGGCGGGCCGTGGAAGATGAACCCGCGCGGAATCAGCTCGCCCTGGACCGCGCGCAGCAGACCGGTGTCCTGCCGGCGGTCCTGGATGATCCGCAGCGCTTGGCGGATCTGCGTCTTCACGTCCTCGTAGCCGCCGATGTCGTCCAGCGTGACGTTCGGCAGCTCGAAGCTCTGGGACTGCTGCGCCTTGAACTCCAGCAGGGTCTGTCGCAGGTCGTCGACCGTGGCAGGCTCCGGTCCGCCGTGCCGCTGATGGGCGTACCGCATGGCCTGCCGCAGCCGCACCGGGCTCATCCCGGCCACGTACTTGAAGAACTCCTCGGCGTCGAAGCCCGTGAAGTGGCCGGCCTCGGCCTCGGTCACCAGGGCCTCGCAGAGCGGGATCTCCGTCCCGGGGGAGCGCGACACCTGTGGCGGCATCCCGGACAGGCCCACCCGTACACTGAACCGCTCGGCGAGCACCTCGGGCAGTGGGAGGGCGGTGTGGGCGAACGCCAGCACCAGGCGCTCGGGGTACTCGTACAGGAGCTCCACCAGGTCGCGGCCCTCGGCGTGGGCGCTGATGTCGGATCCGCCGCACAGCAGGTCCAGGTGAGGCAGGACCAGTACCTCGGTGTGCTTCAGCTCGCGCAGCATCTCCCGCAGCCGGGCGAGTCGGCGCTGACGGGGGTTCATGCTCACGCCGGCGAGCATGTCCTCGGCCGACGCCGGTGCGTCGGACGCCACGGCCTCCGGCTCCAGCAGAGCCGGCCGCAGCTCGGCGAGGAGGCAGATGGCCTCGTGCAGATGGCGGGTCAGGGTCTTGTCGCAGACCACCAGCACCGGGAGGCCGTTGCCGAGCAGCGAGGCGACCTGCTCGATCTGCTGGGCGTAGGTGAGCCGGACCGCCTCCGCCTCCTCGATCGACTCCGGGTGGCCGCGGGCCGCGAGCGGACCGGTGGGCTTCGGACCTGCGGGCCTCGGCCCGCCGGGGGGAGCGACGGGCGGCGGAGCGGCCGCGGGCCCGGTGTCACCTGGCACCGGGTGCAGCACCGTCCACGGCGGCAGCTCGTGGAGAGACCGGAACTCCACGGCGAAGTCCTGCCACCGGCGACCGTGCAGCGTCTCCGGGAGAGGTTCGATCAGCCGGAGGCCGCGGCCTCGCAGGGCCTGCAGGATCGGCGTGTCGTCCCGGGTGCCGCGGAGCACGGTGCCGAGGTCTTCCTCCGGCAGCACGATCGTCAGCGGGAAGAGGCTCACAGGGTCGGTCCTCTGCTCGAATGACGACGGAAGAGTTCGATACCGGGCCGGTGGTCCACCAGCAGCGGGCGCTCCTGGAGTTCCATCACCCGGTTACGGTGGATCCAGGCCAGCGGCCCCCACCAGGCGCACACCGCCCGTGCCCAGGGGTCGTCCCCGGCCCGCAGCAGGTCATCGGCGCGCCGTACCAGCTGCAGCGTCTGCGGGCCGTGCTGGAGGAGCGCCGTCTCGTAGACGTCCAGGACGAAGTGACGGCCCTCGGCGGTGAGCCGGTAGCCCTCCAGCACCTCTGCCCGCCAGCCGACCGTCCGCGCGGAGTCGGGCGCAGGTTCGGCCAGGGTGCGGACGACCATCCGACGGGTGTCGGGGCGGAGCAGGAGATCGTCGAGCAGTTCACCGCACTCGTCGGCGCGGTGCGGCCGCGGGTGCGTCAGGACTCCGGTGAGCGGCGACCGGTCCAGCAACAGGTCGGCCAGCGTCGGGTCCAGGCGCAGCCCGGCGGCCGGGCACAGCGCCCAGGACACCAGCCCATGCCGGGCCAGCAGTTCGGTGCCGTCGGCACTGGACCGGACCCCGTCGATCAGCAGGGCCGCCTGCGGCGCCGGGTCCGGGCGGGTGAGCGCGGCGGCGAGCAGCAGGACCTCGGCCCCCGGCGGCTGCCACTCGCCGAGTGGCGGCTGCTGCAGGCCGAGCCGGGCCGCGGTGACCGCCGCCAGCCGGGCCGCGGCGGCCGCCGGGTCCTCCGTCGGCGGCTGCCAGGAAACCGTCGCGAGTGACGGTCCCGACGGCTCAGCGCAGGCCGAAGCCAGCAGTCGCGAAACGGACCGCTCCATCACGCTCATCCCGGCGTCCCAGCGGGCACAGCACCATCTCCTCGGCTCTGCGTGCGTAGCAGCGAAGGACTCGGGCGTCCTCGGTCAGGTTGATCAGCGCGGCCACCTGCCACGGACGCCGGAAGGTGGCCAGGTGCAGGTCCACGTCTGTGCCGGAGAGCCCGAACTCGTCAGTGGCCGGGAAGAGGTGCGTGTGGTACCAGCCCACCAGCCGCTCGCCCGGGAAGCGCTCCGTCAGCTCACGGCTCATCTCCCGGAAGGAGTCGCCGGTGAAGGTGAAGTGGGTTCGTGAGGCGCCGGAGAAGCGGGCGGGTAGGACGTGGTGCACGACGACGATCCAGCGGTCCGGGTCGTCCGGGTGCCGGAACGGCTGTCCTGACAGGAACCCGCCCTCCTCCAGCTCCCGCGAGAACCGCAAGCCCCGGGCCAGTTGCCGCGCGGCCTCGGGCGCCAGCAGCGTGGTGACCTCCGCTGCGGCCCGGGCCGGGTCGATCCCCCAGCCCTGCGGGTCGAAGGCCGGCAACTCGGGCTCTTCGGCACGTCGTACGGTGAATGCGAGCGGCGGGGCCGACTGCGGGTCGACGTCGACCGCGCCGCTGACCTCGGGTGCCTGCCTGGCCGGCGCCTCGGCCCGGGCCGGGCCGATCTCGAAGGCCCAGGTCTCCTCGTCCGGGTCGAGTCGGCGCACCAGCTGGACCAGGCCGACGGCCAGGAACTCGTTGACCGACCGGGACCGCTCGTAGACCACCTGCTCGCCCACCCGGACCCGGACGCCGATCTCGCCGATCTCGCGGCTGAGATTCACGATCCGGGGCGGACCGAGGATCTCCGAGCGGTCCGGGACGGCCCGCAGCGCCACCTCGACCCGCCACAGCTCGTCCGGGCGGGTCCGCAGGGCCGGGGTCGAGGCCAGCGACAGCCGGAGCAGACTCTCCAGTGTGCAGGAGCAGCTCGGCACCAGCCGCGGCCCCTTGAACAGCCGGACGTCGTACGACCGTTTCTCACTGGTCATCGAGCGTGCCCCTGCGCCGGATCCGGATCGCGGTCGAGGTGGCGTCGAGAGGCTCGGGCTCGACGTACGGGACGCCGTCGGCGTCCAGCCGGAGGGTCTTCCCGCCGAGCCGTGTGATGTGCGCCTGGCCCTGCGGCGAGCGGGCCCACGCCGCGGCTTCGTCGTTGACCCAGCCGCCGCCGCCCTCGTCGTGGTGGAGCACCTCGTAGTTGGTGTAACGAGCCATGTCGACAAGGATCTGGCAGAGCCGCCCGAAGTCCATGGTCGGCTGGTACGCGCTCATCAACTCGCCCAGACAGACCATGCCCTCCGGCGCGGTGGGGTGGTCCGGCCCCGTCACGTTCGGGTGGAACACCGGGCTCTCCCAGAGCACCAGCGGCGCCCGCAGCGGGAAGTCGTCGCCGAGCACGATCAGCACCCGGTGCTCGCCCGCGGGCACCGGATCGTCTCCCAGGTACCGCGGCGGGGCCAGGCCCTCGGCGGTGAACTCGACCTCGAACTCGGTGGGGAAGGTGACGTCGTCGATGTGGACGACGGCGAAGTCCTCCTTGTGGGCGGCCGCGTAGCGCTCGATCTCCCCCCGGACCCGGTGCACCGCCTCGAACCGCAGGGGGAGGGGCGCGCCCGCGGTGGACTCCGGGAACACGTTGAGGGTGTCACCGTCCCGGACCCCGGACGAGGCGAGTGAGAGGGCCGGATCGAGCCGTACGAAGCTGCCGTCCGGCTGGAGGTGGTCCACCACGGTGCGCCGCCGCCGACCACGCCGGTCCCGCGACGCGGAGTCCTGGTACTGGCCGAGCACCGCCTGCGCCACTCCGCCGGCGGTCGTGGTGCTCGGTACGTCGGGGAGCTCGAAGGGCGCGTGGTCGGGCCCCTGGATGTTGATCCTGAGCAGGTGGGGCCGGTGATCGAAGTCGTGCTGCTCGATGGTGCCGTTCCGGCCGCCGACCGGGCATTCGAGCTCCTGCCTGAGCTGCGCCACCCGGTACTCGTCCCATGGACGGGTCAGCGCCATCGCCAGCTGCACGTGCTGCCCGAAGCTGTGGTAGGCCAGATGAGCACCGGGATCCGCGAGCGGCACCGCCCGGGCGAACCGCAGGGCCGTCGCCTCCTGGCCGATGTACACGAGGGTGGGGAAGGAGGGCTGCCGGCGTCCGGAGGGAGCCTGAGCGCCGTGGGGCGGCTCGGCGGGCCGAGGGGGCACAATCGGAACCTCCGCGGTGTGGGGCGACGGCGTGACGTCCGGTGCCGGCCTGGTCACGTCCGGGCCCTCCTGACTCACCAGGCCGAGTGCGCGCCCGGCCTCCCGGAACACCTGGTTGGACGGCCACTCCTGCATGAGTACGCGAATCAGCTCTCGTTCACCGTCGACCAGCCGCCCGCCTTCCAGCTGCGTCAGCACGTCCTGCCAGAACTGGGCGGCGCTGGTGGCGGCCGGGATGTGCGCCGTCGGGAAGCCGATCGCCTTGAGGATTAATATCCCGTCCTGCATCGGCAGGTACTTGCACAGCTGTTCGTAGAGTTCGGTTCTCACCGTGCACCGCCTCCCCAGCCCGTTCCGGGCTTCAGTTCCAGATACCGCGACAGGGTTCTGCCGCGGTCGTCGAGTACGGGGATCAACTCGCCCGGCGGGATCCCGAGGGCGCCCAACGACGCGTCGGGGTCCGCCGCGCGCAGCCTGGTGGTGGCGGGAACGGGCGAGCGCGATCCGACGCCGACGAACCCGGCCCAGCCCATCGGCTGCTCCGCCGGGCCGACCAGGCCGAGCAGCGCGGACACCGGATCGTCCACCGTCAACGGCACCGGGTGCACCTGGTCGCCCGGCACCCGCTCGTGCAGGGGGCACCCGGGCGACGGGCCGCGGCGGCCTCCGGCGGTGGTGACCAGGCCGGTGCCGGCCAGCGGATCGAGCCGCATCGCGCCCTCGGGCACCGGCAGACCGAGCAGCAGCCGTACCGCCCAGAGGCCCAGTTGCGCGCCGACGAGGGCGGAGACCGGCGCCGAGGCGGCCTCGACCCGGGCCTGCCCGGGGCCGGGCGCCGTGCAGCTCCACGGGTCGTCCCGGACGGCCAGCTCCCGGGGCGTCGAGCCGCAGCCGTAGCAGGGGCCGCCGGGCCGGAAGTACCGCACCTCCCCGCCCCAGGGGTGGGTTCCGCCGTCCAGCATCGCGGCGGCCACCAGATTGACGCGGGAAGCCAGTTGGATCCGGGCGGCCCGGCTGTCCAGGCAGCTGATCACGAGGTCGGCGGCGCGCAGCTCGGCCAGCCCGACACCGGACAGCAGCGGCGCGCAGCGCGCCGTCGCCTCGACGCCCGGGGCGAGCTCCGCCAGTGCCGTCGCGGCGACCTCCGCCTTGGGCCGACCCAGGTCGGCAGCGCGGAACAGTACGCCGCGGCTGAGGTTGCTCTCCTCGACGCCGTCGGGGTCACAGAGCAGCAGCCGGCCCACGCCGACCGAGGCCAGCAGCCGGGACACCTCGCTGCCGAGTGCGCCGATCCCGACCACCACGCAGCGGGCGGCGGCCAGCCGCTCCTGGTCCCAGCCGGGGACGGCCCGCTGCCTGGAGTACAGCTCTGCGGAGCCTGCGGCACGGTTCCGGGCCGCCGCCATCAGGACTGCCCCCCGCGCTCGACCAGGAAGGTGAGGCAGGACTTCCGGCCGGGGGTGCGACTCCAGTGGTCGTAGCACATGAGCCCCTGGGCCGGGTCCCGGTGGATGGCGCTCATGCAGGGCTCGGGCTGACCGCAGGGGCAGTGCACCACCACTTCGCCGGTGCGCAGCGTCGCGCCGCACACCCAGCACCCGAAGCGGCGCTGGTGCGCGCCGCCCGGTACGGTCTGGTCGAACCGGGCCAGCAGCGGGTGGCCGGGGTCCAGCCGGGACAGCCGCAGGCCGCTCTCCGGCGGATACGCCGCGTCGAGCCCCCGGTGGAAATCGGCCGCCGCCTGTGCGGTGTCGGCCCGTGGGTGCGCCTCCGACTCGGACGTGCAGAAGTCGGCGTCGTGGTGGCGCAGCAGGAACTCCTCGGCGGGACCGCCGGCCAGCGACACCGCCTCGCCGAGCCGGAATGTGTGGCTGCACTCCTGGCAGGACCGGCCCGCCGCGTCCATCTGCTGCAGCAGCCGCTCGGTGACGGTGATCCGGGTGCTCCCGGCGGCGCACTCCCCGTCGCCCGCGGCGTCCGGTGCGGCCGCGCCGGGCTCCGGCGCGCCGCCGAGCCCGAGCCGGAACTGCCGCAGCGCCTCCACGGTCTGTGGGTCCGTGATCTCCGCCACGGCGTCCTGGGCCTCGGCGGCGGCCAGTCGGCGGCTGCGCCGCTCCCGGGCGGCGGCAGCCGCGCGGCGCTGGTCGGCCGCCGCGGACTCGGTGACCACGATGACCCGAGGCGTCGTCACCCGGATCGGCCTCCTGTCCTGAGCTCGAGTTCCACGGGACCGGTGGCGTCCAGATCGACCTGGTGCAGGCCGAACCGGAAGGAGTCGCCGATGTTCCGGCCGTGCCGCAGGCCGGTGTAGAAGCCGCGGTCGAAGGAGAGGGCAGCAGGATCGGGGAGCCGGCTGCGGCAGGCGATCACCGACTCGACCGTGGCCGGCAGCGGCGTGGTGCCCGTCCCGAGGTGGCAGGCCGTCATCACCACGGTCCGGATCCCGCCGATGGTCTCGACGATGCCCGCCAGCAGGGCCAGCGACATCGCCGCGACCCCGCCGTTGTCCTGTTCCAGCATGAAGTAGCCGTTGGGGGAGCCGTGTCCGCCCAAGTGCAGGACCTCGGGCCGGTACTGGAGCAGCGCCGGCAGGATGTCCGACGGCCGGGCGGCGGGTTGGACGGCGATCTCGAGTGGCCGCGGGCCGGGCTGTCGGGAGATCTCCTGGATCAGTCGTGCCTCGGAGCCGAGCCGGAGGCGGTCCTGGCCGGGGCCGGCCGGGTCGGCGAACAGGAGCAGCACCCGCAGCGGTGGCTGCTCGGCCGGCCCGGTGGGTCTGGAGCCGTCGGGGGCGAGGCAGAGGCGCTCGGCGGCGGCGCGGAAGACGGGGTTGCTCGGCCACTCGCGGACCAGCGCGCCGACCAGGCGGGCCTCGCCGTCCTCCAGCCGGCCGCCGTCGAGCTGGGTCAGCGCGTCGTGCCAGAACTGACTGCTGGTCGCCGAGTTCTGCGGGAGGGTCGCGGGCGGGAAGCCGATCGCGCGAAGGAGGCGGGTGCCTTCGGCCACCGACAGCCACTTGTTCAGCTCGTGGAAGAGCTCGTCATCCAACGTGTGCCGCCCCCAGCCCGGTCGATTCGCACAACCTATCTTTGCAGTACAGCAGTTGATCGCACGTCACTATAAGGGAGAAGAGCGGGTCATCGGGCAGAACGGGCGTATGGTGACCCGTCGGTGTGATACATCAGCTGGGGGCAGCAGGGCCCGGCCGGGCCTTGGCCCCAGGGGGGTGCGATGCAGGCAGACTTCTACGGCCGGAGACCGCGCGGCCAGGATCCGGAACCGGCCGCCGTCACGGTGGACCTCGGTGCGGAGGATCCGGGCGGCGCGGCACAGGGCGACCTCCGGCTGCGGCCCGGTCGGCTGCTCCCCGCGAACGAAGCGGTCATGGTCGTCTCGTCCGCCCACCCGGTGGCCGGCCCGCGGCTGATGCGCCAGGCCTTCGAAGTCACCGAGCTGCTGGAACAGTGGTGCGGTGAGGGCCGCTACCCGCAGCAGCTCGTCCGGGTGCTCCGCTGGGACGACACGCCGGGTGCCCAGCGCCTGCTGTGCTCCTGGCGCGGCCACCGGGTCGACGCCCTGCCGCCCGGCATGACCCTGGCGGGCCCGCGGCTGCGTGCGGCCGCCCGCGATCTGTTCACCGCGCTCGGCTGCCTGCACGAGGCCGGTCTCGCCCACGGAGCCGTCACCCTCGACCGGCTGTGGTGGGACGAGCTGGCCGGTCTCCAGCTCGCCGGCCTGGAACACGCGTTGTCACGGGGGTCGTCCGAAGACCGGTACCAGGACGTCCGTGCGGCCGGCCGACTGCTCTACCATCTCGCCACCGGCGAGGACCTGCTTCCCGGTGAGCAGCGCAGCGAGATCCAGCGGCGGCTGGGTCTGCTGGACCCGTGGCCGGCCCGGATGCTGACCGACATCCTCGTCCGCGAGCGGCCGCCCGCCGCCGACGTCCTCGTCCGGAAGTTGTCCCCGCCGCCCGCACCATCGCCCGGTCGGCACTCGGCCGAGTACGACCGCGCGCTCACCGCCTTCGACGAGCTCCGCGCCAGGCAGCGCCGGTTCAGGAGCGAGCCGGTCCCTCGGCGACCGCTCGCTTCGCTGTCGGTACCCTGGCGGCCGATCCCACCCGAGCGCCGGGTGGACCAGGGGCGGCCGCCGAGCCACGACCCATGGGACGGGCCGGTCATGGATCATCCGGTCATGGATCATCCGGGCGTGTTCCGCCGTGGCGTGCGGCGGCTGCGCACCCTGGTCGGACTCTCCCTGCTGCTGGCGGTGGTGACGCGATGACTGTTCCTGGCGGCGTCGGGCTCACGGGCGAGGTCGGCGTGATCGACTGCCCGATCTGCGTCGGACAGCTGCACTGGGAGCAGGCCCCGCTGCTGACGCTCGACGCGGACGGCACCGAGAACCCGTTGGACCTGCGGACCGTGCACGGCGACGCCAATCGGCGGCGACTGCTGATGCACGCCTACCGGCGCTGTCCGGGCAACGACGCCCAGCCACCCCACCTGCTCCCGGAGCGGTTCCCCGGACTGGGCACCCGGCCGGTCACCATCGGTCTGGTCGGGGCCTCGGGGACCGGCAAGACGCACCTGCTGGCCGCGATGGTCAGCCGCCTCCACGACGCCACCGTGATGGCCCGGATGAACCTGCAGGTGCAGGGACTGGACCTGCGGATGCACGCCGCCTACCTCGGCGGCCAGGTCAGCCGGTTCATCGACCGGCGCGAGGAACTGCCGGCCACCAGGATCGACGCGCCGGTCGAGTTCGCCGTGGGGCTCATGGTCGACGACCTCGTCTCCGGGCGCAGCCACACCGTGGTGATCTTCGACGTCTCCGGGGAGCGGCTGCAGAGCCCCGACCGGGACCTCGCGTTCATCAACCAGCTCAGCGCCCTGCTGTGCGTGGTGGACCCCACCGCCGTGCTCGGCCTGACCGGGCCGCGGCAGGGCGGCGTCGGCGGCGACCATGCCTTCGACGCCACGATGGACCGGCTGAAGAACGCCCGCTGCCGGCCGGGCAGTCCGCTCGTACCGATCCCCGCCGCGACCGTGGTCACCAAGGCCGACCTGCTCACGCGGCGTGGCTACTCGGAGATCACCCGGTGGCTCCCGCACGGCCTGCACGAGGATCTGGACCTCGGAACGGTGGAGGAGGAGAGCCGGGCCGTGTACGCCTTCCTCGCCTCCCGCAACGGAAAGCGCTGGCTGGGTCCCGCCCACGAGTGCTGGGACTCCACGCTGCACCTCGCCTCCGCCACCGGCACCTCGGCGGTCGTCACCGAGGAGGGGGCCCGGACGGTGGGACGCTTCCCCGAGGCCTCCTTCCGCCAGCGGCGGGTGCTGCGCCCACTGCTGACGCTGTTCGCGCTGACAGGGGTGCTCGACATGGGGACCGCACGGAACCTGGGCCGGCCGGAGGGCGCGCGGTGAGCGCCGCCGATGGTGACCTGATCACCTACCGCTGGTCCGAGCGCTCCCTGCTCGGCCGAAACGGCGTGGGCCCCGTTGTGACCTCCCTCGAACCGGACGAACTCGTCCGCTGGGACGACCGGTTGCGCTCACTCGTCTGGGCGGCCGAGCCCGGCCGGGACCGGCCGGCCCGGCCGGGCCACGTCTACCGCCGCTTCGGCGACCGGGCCGTGCTGCTGCGCAAGGAGTCGGTCAGGGACGCCAAGGGCAGGGTCGGCTCCACCGAGGCCCACGTCCTCATCGCCCCGGCGGACCGGCTGACGCCGCGGGCCGCCCTCGCGATCTGCGCCACCCCCTGGCAGGAGTGGCTGCCCCCGGAGACCAGGGCGACCCGCCCCGGCGCGCTGCCCGCCGACCGCGCGCAGCCCGTCCGGCTGGACCGGCTGCTCGACCTCGCCGAGAGCTTCGAGACCGACGCGCTCGACGAGCTCGGTCAGGTGCCGCACCGGCTCGCGGTCCGGCTGGGCGCGCTGCTGCTGGCGGAGCCCGACCGACCGCTCACCGTCATCGGGAGCCCGGCACGCGGCGAAGCCGTGGTACGGGCCCTTGCTCAGGTGCTCGACGGATTCGTGGCCCACAGCTGGGAGTTCGCCAGCCTGGAGGAGACCGACACCGCCGCGGAGCTACCGGGCCTGGTCTTCCTCGATCAGCCGCCCCCAGTCAGCCTGCACGGCGGACACGGCCGGCTCAGGGTGCGGGCCGCGGCAGCCGCCGACCCGCCTGCCGGAGCAGCCGCCGGGCCTGAGGACCGGCGCGTCGCCGACCTGGCGGAGCGGCTGTTCTCGCTCACCCGGCGGCTCGGACCGCAGATCCTGGACCGGTTGCGGCCCGAGCGTGCCGCGGCGAGCAGCGCCGAGGTCCTCCAGCTGGGGGAGCGGCTGCTCCTCGCCCCGGGCGTGCTCGGCAACGTCGACGTGCTGCTCCGGATGGCCGCGCTCGGCGACCTCACCCCGGAGGAGTCCGGCTACCTGACCGCGAAGCGGTTCCTGACCGGGATCGAGGACGGCCTGCGCCGACTGCCGTCCGGCGAGCTCGCGGCGGTTCTCCGGCTCTGGGAGCAGCACCCGCAGGCGGTGCGGACCTTCGCCGACGTACGCACCCGACTGCACACCGAGGCGGTCGCCCGGTGCCTCGCCGCGGAGCCCGGCGGGGAACCGGAACTGCGCGCGATGCTCGCGGTCAGCACCCCGGATCCCCGCGCGGTGCACGAGGCGCTGGATGCGCGGATCCTCCCCCGGCTGCACCAGTGGGAACCCCGGCATGCCCTCGCCGTGGTCGACGTGCTCACCGAGCTGCACGCCGACGACATGCCGACGGAGCGTCAGGCCGTCCGGCTGCTGGCGGCGCTGGAGCCCGAGACACTGCTCGACGCAGCACTGCGCCGGGTACGCTCCTCGCCGGGAGCGGTCCGGGTGCTGCTCCAGGGCCTCGGCCCGGACCTCTCCCGCCGCTCCAGGAACCGGCTGCGCGCGGTGCTGGAGCGGTCCCGGGCCGTACCGGACCTGCTGACCAAGCTGTGCGCCGACGCCGCGCGCGGAGAAGGGTCACCGGCCGACCGGCAGCTGCTGACCACCCTGCTCGACCTCGTTCTCGGGCCCCGCGCGGACGCCGACCGGCTCCGCCGACTGCTCGCCGCCTGCGGGCCCACCCCGCCGGCCGCACTGCTGCACGCGCTGCTGTCGAAGGTCGACTCCCGGCGCGGCCGCGAGGTGGTTCGGTCGGCTGCGGCCGACCTCTACCTCTTCGGTCGGCTGAGCGGAGCCGACGGCCGGCGCGCCCTGACCCACCCGGACCACCCCGAGGAGCCGCCCCGATGAGCACCGTCACGACCCCCGCCACCCTGGTCGAGGTCGCCGGAGAGCTCCGCCGTCTGGGACAGCAGTGCGCCGATCGCCGGCTGCCGGGTGCGCTGCTGGGATCCGTCGCCGAGACTCTGGAGAGCGACCCCGGCGCCCTCGGCGGCATGGACCTGGCCGCAGCGTACCCGCCCGACCTGCTGGCCCCCGACGGCACGCCGCGCCATGGCAGGGTGGCGGACGTCGTCGAGGCGGTCCGGGACGTCCTGGTGTTCCTGCCGATCGCGGTCACCTGGACCACCCTCTGGATCGACCTCGGCCGCTACCGTGCCGCGGGCCCCGGTGCCAACTTCCTGCGACTGTGGCTCGACGGGGCCGGGAAGGTCGCCGTGCCGACGGTGGTCGTCCTCGTCGCGCTGGTGATCGTCCTCAACGCGGGACTGCACCTGCACGCCGCGACCCAGCAGCGGGCAACCGACCACCACTGGCTGCGCCAGAGCATCGCGCAGGCGCTGATGCGGGCCACCCACATCCTCGCCATCACCGCGTCGGTCAGGACGAAGGAACTGTCCACCACGCAACTGGAGAACACCGCACGGCTTCTGGCCCGCAGCGCGGACCAGCTCGAAAAGGGGCTGGGCAGTCTGACGAACCGGCTGCTCACGGTCCTCAGCCCGGGTCCGGAGGGACAGTTCTCCACCGCCCTGCAGGAGTGGACGGCCTCCGCCCGGGAGCTCGGCACGCTCGGCCGGGCGATGACCATGCCGCAGGAGGTGCTCAACCGCTTCGTCGATCTGCGCAACCAGCTCGCCAACGAGGACCGCGAGCTCCACGAGGCGGTCCGCCGGCTCGCCGCCGAGGTGCGCGACACCAGCGCGGTGTCCCAGGTTGCCGCGCAGGCCCAGCAGAAGGTCGCCGTGGAGGTGATGGAGGACACCCGGCAGCTGGGGGAGGCGCTGGAGAACTTCGTCCAGTACAGCGACCGGCTGCGGGACTTCATGGACGGCCTGGACCAGTTCCTTCACTACGTGAGGGAGAGGACTGAGGTCGCGATCACCGGCCCCGAGGGGACGCCGCCGGCGATGAGCAACGTGCCCGGCTACGAGAGTGACCCGTACGGCTTCGGCGAGCCCGATCGGTCCCGCCGAACCGACGGACCGGAGTTCTACTGATGCGGCCGCCGCAACGATCTCCCCGGAACCGTCGGATGGCCCCCCGTCACCTGGCGGGGTGGCTCTTCGCCGACCTCTTCCTGGTCCTGATGCTGGTGGCCTTCGGGGCCACCACGCCCGACGGGCCGGACGATTCCGCGGCGGGCGCTGCAGAATCCGTTGCACCGTCGGTGTCGGCGTCGGTGTCGGCGTCGGCGTCCGGGTCGCTCACCAACTCCGGGTCGCCGAGCAGCAGGCCGACGTCGCCCGGCCTCGACCCGCGCTCCGTCACGGTGACCGTCGTGGTCGGCAGCGGGCCGCTGCAGAGCGGCAAGCTGTCCGATGACGCGGCCCGTACCGTCCTCGCCGACGTGGCAGCAGCCGTGGAGAAGGACGACGCCCGGCGCGGCGTCGGCCTCGTGTTCACCTCGGGGCTGGCGCCCACTGCCGGGCAGGGGCCGGCCCAGCAACTCGCCTCCGCGGTGAACACCATGCTCCAGAGCCAGTTCAAGAGTGCCTTCTGCGGTCAGAGCGACCAGCAGGTCGTCCTCCGCGACGCCTGGCGCTACGCTCCGACGGCCGACTCGATCCGGGTGGAACTGTTCTTCGTGAACGGCTGCCGGCGCGGGTGAGCCGCTGACATACTCGGCCCATGCCTGAAACGGTGGAGCCTGAGCGGCCATCAGAACAGCAGCCGGTCCCGGTGAAGGGCGACGTCCGGGTCGGCCCGGGTGGCGTCGAGTACTTCGACGGGAGCGCGTGGGGACCGTACCGGGCGGTGCCGGAACCCGGCGGTGGGCCGGTCTTCCGGGACCACCCCGCGTCCTCCGGCGGGAGCGTCGATGGCTGACCCGGCAGCACCCGCCGCCCCGGGCCCACGGGCGAGCGCGGTGCTCGACAGTGTCACCGACATGCGCAGCACCGCCCGTTGGACCATCGGCGCACTCGGGGCGGTCGGCAGTCTGGTCCTCGGGGGCCTGCCGCTCGCCGGGGTGAACGAGATCCACGGCGGTACCAGGCTCTGGCTCGCCTTCGCCGGGCTGTCACTGGCCGTACTCGGCGTGAGCTGGGCGGTGTACTGGACCAGCGATGTGCTGACGCCCCGGTTCACCACACCGGCCACCTGGAACGCCCGGGCGGTGCGGCCGCTGCGCGCCGTCGCCGAGGCCGAACCGGCGCTCTTCTTCGGCCACTTCGGCCGTACCCCGGCCGAACTCACCGCGGCCTGCGAGCTGCACGCCACGGTCGTCGCCAACCTCACCTCCGCCCTGGCCGCGCAGCCGGCAGCCGCGGAGGCGGAGCAGCTCCGGGCGGCTCGCGCCGTCGCCGAGGCCAACCTCGCCGGCGCCCAGCGCCGACTCGCGGAGCTGCTGGACCTCATGCACGCCTGGAGTGTGCGCGCGGCGCTGGTCGCGGCACGCTGGCACACGCTCGCCGGTGGCATCGCCGTCGCGGGCGGGGCGACGCTCTTCCTCCGCGCACTGTGACCGGCCGGTCGGCGTCCGTGCTGTTGGCCCCGGCGCTGCGCGTGGGGCTCGGGCTGATGGCCGCCCTCGCCGCGTTGGTGGTCGTCGTGCTCGGGCTCCGGTATGCCGGCGAGGGCGAGCCCGGCAGGGTGGACGCGCGGGTCCGGGCGGCGGTGGACGGGGTGGGGCCGCCGTGGCGGCACGCCGCGTTGGCGATGGACTCCCTGGGGGAGCCGGTGGGAGCCGCGACGCTGGTCGCTGCCATCGTGACGGGCTGCCTGCTGCTCCGGCGTCCTCGGGCGGCGGTGTTCGTCGTTGCCGGCGTCGGCATCGCGGTGGGGACGACGACGCTGCTCAAGCACCTGGTGGGGCGCACCATCCACGGTGGGTACCTGTCCTACCCGAGCGGGCACACCGCCTTCGCCACCGCGCTCGCCCTCGTGGTGGCGATGCTCGCGACCCGCCGCCGAGGCCGGGACGGGCCCGGCCTCGGCGGGACGGCCGGCACCCTTCTCGTGCTCGCCGCGGCTCTGGTCGCCGGCGCCGCCATGGGCTGGGCGCAGGTCGCTCTGGACGCGCACTACCCGACCGACGTCCTCGGCGGCTGGTGCACCGCGCTGGCGGTGGTACCGGCGACCGCGTGGCTGGTCGACCGGATGGCCGACGGGCCGGCCGAAGCCGGTCGGCGTGAGCGTCGCTGACGTGATGTGACGTGACATGGTGTGACGTCACATCACGTGATGCGACGTCACGTTAGCCGTCGGAACACGGGCTTCACCGGCCGCCCGGCGAGCCAGGGGGTGGGGTCGGCGGCGTCCAGCGCCTTCCGGTACACGGCGCAGGCCCGGGCCACCACGTCGACGGTGCGGTCGATGTCGTCGTCGCCGAGCGCGCTGCTCACCACGAACGACGGTGCCAGCACACCGCCCGCGAGGAGCTGACGCAGGAACAGGGTGCGGTACTGCTGCGAGGGCTGCCGGTTCTCGTCGAGGGTGGCGAAGACCAGGTTGCTGGACCGGCCCCGGAGGACGAGGTGGTCGCCGACGCCCGCGCCTGCCGCGGCCTCGCGGACACCGGCGGCCAGCCGCTCGCCGAGGGCGTGCAGCCGAGCGGTGACGCCCTCCTCGACGTAGGTGGTCTGCACGGCCATCGCGGCGGCCAGCGAGTGCGTTTCCGCACCGTGCGTGGTGGACAACAGGAACACCCGGTCGCCGGAGTGGCGCAGCCCGCCCCGCTCCATCAGGTCGCGGCGCCCGGCCAACGCGGAGACGGCGAAGCCGTTGCCCAGCGCCTTGCCGAACGTGGAGAGGTCGGGGACGACGCCGTACAGGCCCTGGGCGCCCGCCTCGGACCAGCGGAAGCCGGTGATCATCTCGTCGAAGACCAGTACGCAGCCGTGCCGGTCGGCCAGCTCGCGCAGGCCGGCGAGGTACCCGGGCGGCGGTTCGGTGTGGCCGGCGGGTTCGAGGATCAGGCAGGCGATCTCGTCCCGGTACCGGGTGAGCAGTTCCTCCGTGGCGGGCAGGTCCCCGTAGGGGAACGCCACGGTGAGCTCGGTGGTCGCGGCCGGGATGCCGGCGTCCATCGGCGTGGTGCCGATGAACCAGTCGTCGACCGAGAAGAACGGGTGGTCGCCGCAGACGGCCACCCGCGACCGCCCGGTGACGGCGCGGGCCAGGCGCACCGCGGCGGTGGTGGCGTCTGAGCCGTTCTTCGTGAACTTCACCATCTCGGCGGTCGGCACCGTGGCCAGGAAGCGTTCCGCGGCCTCCAGCTCCAGGACGGACGGCCGGACGAAGTTGCTGCCGCGCTCCAGCTCCCGGCGTACCGCCTCGACCACGCGCGGGTGGGCGTGGCCGAGGCTGACCGAGCGCAGGCCGGAGCCGTACTCGATGTAGCGGTTGCCGTCGACGTCCCACACGTGGGCACCGCGGCCGTGGCTGATCACCGGGGCCAGGTGCTCCGGGTACTGGTCGTCGCCCTTGGCGTAGGTGTGGGCGCCCCCGGGGACCAACGCGTGCAGCCGCTCGTTCGCCGCCCGTGACCGGGGCAGGCTGAACTCCTCGGTGTGTCCGGTGTCCACGCCGACCTCACCCCTCCCGGTGTCGCAGGACTTCGGCGAGGCCCGGTGCCTCTCTGTCCCGCTTGGACACCGAGACGGCCGGCAGCGGCCAGGGGATGGCGAGTTCCGGGTCGTCGAAGGCGATCGTCACGTCCTCGGCGGGATCGTGCGGGCGGTCGATCCGGTACGAGACGTCGGCGGTCTCGGTGAGCGCCTGGAAGCCGTGCGCGCACCCCGCCGGGATGTACACGCTCACCTGCGTCTCGCCGGACAGCTCGAAGAAGGCCCGGTTGCGGTAGGTCGGCGAGTCCGGCCGCAGGTCCACGACGACGTCGAAGACCCTCCCGTACGAGCACCGCACCAGCTTGGCCTCGCCGGCGCCGGAGCGCAGGTGCAGGCCGCGCAGCACGCCTCCGACCGAGCGGGACACGCTGTGCTGGACGAAGGCGTCCGGGTCGAGGCCCACCGAGCGGATGACGTCGGCGTCGAAGGTGCGGCAGAAGAAGCCGCGCTCATCGGCGTACGGCGTCGGCTCGAACAGGTACGCGCCGGCGATCGCCGGGACTTCGGTCACCTTCATGGGGCCTCCCGCAAGGCGTGGGTCTGGGCGTGGGTCTGGGCGTGGGCGTGGTCGGTCGCCGGGAAGAGGGCCGCGGTCAGGGCGGTGAACTGGTGCTCCAGGCGCCGGGCGGCGGCCAGGTTCCGCTCGGTGAGGGTCCGCCGCAGCTCCGCCGATCTCTTCTCCAGTTCCCGGAACTGCTCCAGCAGCCGGTCGGCGTCGACCTCGCGCGCCGGGTGGCAGTACGCGCCGAGGCCCATGTCCGCCATCAGCGCCTCGCTCTTGGTCGCGTAGCAGAGGGCGAGCACCGGCGTACCGGTCTTCAGCGCGCAGATCAGGTTGTGGTAGCGGACCGCCACCACGGTGTCGGCGGCCGCCATCTCCGCCATCAGGTCGGCCAGCGAGGCCGGTTCGGCGGCGGTGACCAGCGGCGAGTCCACCGCGTCGAGGACGGCGGTGACGACCGACGCGTCGCAGTCGTCGCCGGTGAGCAGCCGGACCGGCCGGCCCTCCGCGACCAGCGCCCGGACGAAGTGGATCGTCCCGTCCAGGTAGCGCCGGTGGATCTCCTCGGCCCGGGCGCGGTCGTCGTTGCCGCCGTGGAAGTCCATCACGCCGAGGCAGACCGGGCCGGGCGGGCCCGACGGCGGGCCGGCCGGTCGTGTGCCGGCCGACGGGGTCGGCAGGGAGAACGCGAGGTCGGGGTAGACCTCGTCGCGTGCGGTGTCCACGCCCATCGCCCGCATCGCGTCGCGGGACGGGGCGTCCCGGTACGACCGGTACGCGGCCAGCCGCGCGGACCAGCGCACCAGGGCCCGGGTCGGCCGGTTGCGGATCTCGGCGGCGCCGACGCTGACCAGCGCGACCCGGGTGCGCAGCAGCCGGCCGCTCGCGCAGAGCAGGAACAGCGCGTACGGGAAGCCCCACGGCCGCAGCGGCAGGGTGGCCTCCAGGACGCCCATGCCCGGCACGATCACCACGTCGTGCCGGCGCACCCAGGCGGCGGTTCGGACGGCGTCGACGAGTTTGCCCACGCCCTTCGACGCGATCGCGCCCGCCCGCGACGCGGTCCGGTACTCCGCGCGGTTCCAGTGCAGTCGCGTGGCGGGGATCCCGAACCGGGCCGTCACGGCCTCGGGCCCGCCGCACAGCGCGTCCACGACCGCCTCCGGGTGTTCGGCGCGCAGGTACCCGAGCACGGCCTCCAACGACCCGTCGTTGCCGAGGTTGCCGGAGCCGAGCAGCCCGAACACCCCGACCCGCACCGGGTTCGCGTGCGCGGACGTCATGTCTGCCGCCCCTCGCGGCCGGCCACGAGGGCGTCGACGGAGACGGTGAGCCCGGCCGGATCGACCGGGGCGCGGTCCTCGACCCGTTCGCCCGCGCCCGGCCGGGCCCGGCTGCTCAGCCACGCGGCCAGGTGGCGGTAGCAGGCCCGGCGGTCGGACGGGGACAACGGCGCCCGCCGGACCGCCGAGACGAAGCCCCAGACGTACTCGGCGAGCAGCCGGGGCGTCGGGTGCAGCGCGCCCGCCCGGCGCGGGTCCAGGTTGACGCACCGGGAGCGCTTGGAGGGGTTCGCCCGCTCGGCGCGGGTGGGGTGGTCGCGGCGGAAGTACAGCAGCTCCGGCACCTGGTGGAAGGGCCCGTGCAGGCCGATCTCGGTGACGAACGTGCGGTCCGCGTGGTGGTAGCTGTCCATCGGTTTCACCCGGCGCAGCACGTCGGCCCGCAGCACCCCGTAGAAGTCGTCGCCGCCGGGCTCGAACAGCATGCTGCGGAAGCGCTCCGGCGCGTGCGGCGAGGCGGTGGCGAGCGTGTACTCGTAGGGGACCTTCACCTGGCCGTCGCCGTCGATGACCGCCTGGTCGGCGTGCGCGAGGATCACGTCCGGCCGCTCGTCCAGCGCCTCCACGCAGCGCAGCAGCAGGTCCCGGCCGTACAGGTCGTCGTGCGAGGCCCACTTGAACAGCTCGCCGCGGGACTCGGCGAACACGTGGTTGTGGTTCGGCGTGGCGCCGATGTTCCGGGGCAGCCGGAGGTACCGGATGCGCGAATCCCGCGTGGCGTACCGGCGGCAGATGTCCTGCGTCGCGTCGGTCGAGGCGTTGTCGGAGATGATCAGCTCGAAGTCCTCGTAGGTCTGGCCGAGCAGGGCGTCGAGCGACTCGGCGAGGTACTCCTCGCCGTTGTACACCGGCAGGCCGATGCTCAGTCTGGGTCGGGCGGTCATGAGGTCCTCACTTCCGGGGTGCCGTCCTCTACTTCGGGGGTGGGGGCGCTGTGGTGCTCGCGCAGGGCGGACCGCAGTTGCAGCCACCACACGGCCGAGCCGCTGACGGTCGCGGCGGCGACGCCCCAGGCCGAGCCGGTCGTGCCGGCGGCGGCCGCCCCGCCGAGCCCGCCGCCGGCGTAGCAGGCGGAGGCGAACAACTGGCAGCGCAGACTGCGCCGGGCCGCGCCGAGCGCGCGCAGCCCGGCCGCCGCGCCGGTGCCGAGGCCCGCGCCCGCGACGCCGAGGGTGATCGGCACGATGAGCTCCGAGGCGGAGTGCCAGACGCCGCCGAGCACCAGCTCGCCGAGCCGGCCGGGCACGAGCAGCAGCGCCGTGCCCCAGAGCAGTGCGCCGGCGGCCTGGCCGCCGCCCAGCAGGAGGCAGAACCTGCCGAGCCGTTGCGGGGCCCGCCGCAGCACCCGGGCCGCCTCGGGGACGGTGACCAGCGAGAGCCCCATGAGCACCGCCAGGAAGGGGCCGAGCAGGAGCTCGGCGCCCCGCACCGCACCCACCGCGCCGACCCCGACGATCGCGCCCAGCCCGTACGCCCGCAGCTGGCTCGCGCCGCTGAGGCTGACGTTCTCGACCAGGTACCGGTAGCCGAGATCGCGCTGCTCGCGCAGCCATCCGGCCGCTTCGGCCGGCCGGGGCCGGATGCCGGACTGGAGGCAGCCGTACCCCGCCGCCACCGTGGCGGACGCGCCCCAGGCGAGCACGAAGGCGGCCACGCTGCCCACCCGGGCCGCCACGACCATGGCGGGGACGAGCGCGACGCCCCACACGACGTCGTTGACGAACGCCTTCCGCCCGGCGCCGGCGGCGAAGAACGAGAACCGCCAGGCGTCCTGGAGCAGCAGCCCCGGCACCATGACACCGAGGGCGGCGAACGCGGACCCCACGCTGCCCCCGAAGCCGAGCCCGGCCACCAGGCTCACCGCGCCGATGACCGCGCCGACGCCCAGTGCGGTACCGGTCGAGCGGGCCACCGCCCCGCGCCAGGACGCGTCCGGCACGCCGCTGAAGCGCACCACGAGCGGATCGGTGGCCAGCCCGCGGGAGACGTTGAGCACCACGCCGTACGTCACCCAGGCGAGGCTGAACATGCCGAACGCGGTCACCCCCAGCGAGCGGGCCACGAAGACGCCCACCACGAAGTTGCTGACGCTGGAGGCCGCCTGGTCGGCCAGCCCCCAGGACAGCCGGCCGACCAGGGCCCGCGTGGCGCTGCGCCGGGCCGCTCCGGGTGCCTGCTCCGGTGTCGCCGTCGACGGGGCCGCCTGCGCCGGTGTCGCCGTCGACGGGGTCGTCGCCTTCGTCCCCCCGGTGGTCATCGGCGTCATGCCTTGATCAGCCCGGCGCCGTGCAGGGCGTCGGCCGCGGCGGCGACGGTGTCGAACGGCAGCCCGGACCGCTCGGCGACGTCCAGCAGACCGTGCTCGCCGTCGGAGAGGCTGAGCACCCAGAGCATGGCCAGCTGGGCCTGCTTGGCGTCGCTGCGGCCGCCGAGCGAGTCGTACAACCCGCGCCGGCCCAGCTGCGGTTCGCCGTACGGGCTGAGGTTGAGGTACCGCCGGTTGCGGTCGAGGACGGCGAACGCCTCGCGGCAGACCGCGAGGGTGTCCGCCATCGCCTCCGGGGAGACGAAGTCCGGGTTGTCCGCCGAGGTGTGGTACTCGGGGTACCCGGCGTACGGGGTGCGGCTGAGCGAGCCGACGCCGAGGTCGAACCCGGGCGAGCAGTACTGCCGCTCGTCGTACCCGTACGGTGTGAACTCGGTGATGTGGTGCGGTCGTTCGGTTGCGCGCAGGACGTGCCGCAGAACCCGGTCGATCTCCGCGTCGCCGCGCCTGCTCTGCTTGTACGTCAGCCGGCCCCGGTCGCCGGCGCAGGCCAGCACCAGCCCGTGCTTGACCCGGTCCACCCGCTCCGCGTTGCGGGCCAGCCAGGTGATCGCCCCGATGGTGCCGGGCGCGAAGATGAACCGGTAGGTGTGGTACGGCGTCCGCTGCGCCAGCTCCCGCGCCAGGAAGGTCGCCACCGCGACGCCCGCCAGGTTGTCGTTGGCCAGCGACGGGTGGCAGACGTGGCAGGAGACGATCACCTCGTCGGTGACCTGCCCGGGGACGACGTGCTCGGCGTAGGTGAGGTGGCCGTCCGCGAGCGTGGAGTCGATGCGCACCTCGTACTCGCCGTCCGGCATCGCGTCCAGGGTCTCCTGGGCCAGGCAGAACCCCCAGTCCGGCGTGTAGTAGCTGGTGCGGTACGGCACCCAGGTCGGGTGGTCGGGCAGGGTGTGCAGGTGCCCGCGCAGCTCGGCCAGCGGCATGGTCGCCGCCACCGGGACGCTGTAGCCGAGCACGTGCAGGCTGGACGCGGCGAAGTCGACGACCCGGCGGCCGGCGGTGTCGGCGATGTACGCGTCCCGGATGTTCCACTCCTGGGGCACCGTCCAGTCGAGCACCGGCGTCCCGGTCGGCACCTCGTGCACCTCCAGCGGGACGTACTCGCCGACGACGTCCAGGGTGGCGCGCACGCCGTCGCCGGTGATGCTCCGGCAGATCGGGTAGAGCCGCTCCACCAGCGCGTGCATCTCCTCGCCGGCCGTGGTCATCGGCGCCACCGCAGGGTGTCGTCGACGGTGCCGGCGCCGGACGCCGCGCGCAGCACGGCCAGCCGGGTGAAGCGCTGCTCGAAGGACTCCCGGGTCAGACCGAACTCACGGTAGGCATCGGCGAGTTCGAGCGCACCCCGCTTCACCGTCCACTCGCACTCGAAGCCGGGGACCGCGGCCCGGAAGCGGGAGAAGTCCACCCGGTAGGAGCGGGGGTCGGCGCCGGCCTCCCCGGTGATCCGCACCTTCGAGCCCTCCACCGCCTCGGCGACCAGCTCGGCGATCTCGGCGACGGTGACGTTGTTGGTCTCGCTGCCGATGTTGAACGCCTCGTCGTGCACCGCCTCCCGCGGCGCGACCAGCGCGGCCGCGAAGGCCCGGGCGATGTCGGCGGCGTGCACCAGCGGGCGCCAGGGGGTGCCGTCGGAGAGCACCAGCACCTCGCCGGACAGCAGCGCGTGGCCCACCAGGTTGTTCAGCACGATGTCGGCGCGCAGCCGGGGCGAGTAGCCGAAGGCGGTGGCGTTGCGCATGAACACCGGGCTGAAGTCACCGTCGGCCAGGTCGTGCAGGTCGTCCTCCACCCGCACCTTGGACTCCGCGTACGGCGTCACCGGGCGCAGCGGGGCGTTCTCGGCCACCAGCTCGTCGCCGCCGGCGGCGCCGTAGACCGAGCAGGTGGACGCGTACAGGAAGCGCCGCACCCCGGCGTCGCGGGCCAGCCGGGCCAGCCGCACGGAGGCGTGGTGGTTGATGTCGTAGGTGAGGTCCGGCGCCAGCGAACCCAGCGGGTCGTTGGACAGCGCGGCCAGGTGGATCACGGCGTCCACCCCGGCCACGTGGTCGGCCGTGACGTCACGCAGGTCCACCCGGTGCCCCGGCGGGTCGGCGGGCGCCGGGCCGAGGACGCAGTCCGCGAACAGGCCGGCGTCCAGCCCGACGACGTCGTGCCCGGCGGCCGCGAGGACCGGGGCCATCACGGTGCCCAGGTAGCCCTGGTGTCCGGTCAGCAGTACGCGCATGGGTCATCCCCTCCGGTCGGGAGTGCCGAGATCGAGTGTGACTTTGGTGAGGGCGAACGCCTCGGCGTAACGCTCGTGGCATTCGATGCCGCGGATCCGCGCCAGCCCGAGGAAGGCCTCCCGGTCGTACCAGGGCCGGTGCCGCTGCGAGGGGTAGTGCTCCTGCAACAGCCGCACCTTCTCCTCGGCGACCTCCGGGGACAGCGGCTGGTACGCCGTCGGACGGCCGAGGTCGCCGTCCCACTTGACGATCTCGTAGCCGAGCACGAGGTGGTCGCGGAACGCGGTGGTCACCAGCTGCGCCAGTCCGCGGTGGTCCTGGTGCGCGTCCTCGGTGCGCGGTGCGAGGACCAGCTCCGGCTCGGTCCGCCCGCGCAGCTCCTCGACCGAGGCCTTGGCCTCGCCCCAGTGCGCGGGCAGCCGGCCGTCCGGCAGCTTGAGCACGGTCAGGCGCAGGTCGGCGTCCGGGCAGAAGGCGGCGAGGGCGTCCCGCTCCTCCTGCTCCCGCTCGCCGCCACCGCCGGAGAGCACCAGCGCGTCGACCCGCAGGCCCGGCCGCGCGCGGCACATCGTCAGCAGCGTGCCGCCGGCGCCGATGGCGATGTCGTCGCAGTGCGCCCCCAGTGCGACGATCCGGTCCGGGCGCCCGGCCCCGAGCCGGATCACGCGGTCCCCGCCGCGGCTCCGGCCCGGCTTCCGGGCACGCGCGCAGCCTCGGCGCCGCGCTCCCACACGGCCCATGGGCGGTCGCCCCGGGTGTAGGCGGCGTCGAGCGCGGCCCGCTCCTTCACGGTGTCGGTCGGCTTCCAGAAGCCGCGGTGCCGGTGCGCCACCAGCCGGCCGTGCTTGGCCAGTCCGGCGCACCCGTCGGCGACCAGGTCCCCGTTCTCCGGTATGTGGTCGAAGACCTCCTGACGGAGCACGAAGTAGCCGCCGTTCTCCCACAGCGGCAGTTCGCTCACCGCGGTGATGCCCCCCACCAGGCCGTCCTCGCCCAGCTCCACGCAGTGGAACGACTGCTGCGGCGGCACCACCATCATCGACGCACCGGCGTCGCGCTCGGCGAACCGGTCGATCATCTCCGGCAGCGGGGCGTCGGTGAGCACGTCGGCGTAGTTGGCGAGGAACATCTCGTCGCCGTCCAGGTGGTGGCGCACCCGACGCAGCCGCTCCCCGATCGGCGACTCGATGCCGGTCTGCGCGAAGGTGATCGTCCAGGAGGCGATGTCGGTGGAGAGCAGCTCGGTCCGGCCCTGGCGCAGCACGAAGTCGTTGGAGGTGGTCTCCTCGTAGTTGAGGAAGAAGTCCTTGATGTGGTGGGCCCCGTACCCGAGGCAGAGGATGAACTCGGTGTGCCCGTAGTAGGCGTAGTAGCGCATCACGTGCCAGATGAGCGGCCGCGGGCCGACCATCGCCATCGGCTTGGGCACGTCGTCGGAGGCTCCGCTGCGCATGCGCAGCCCGTAACCGCCGCAGAACAGGACGACCTTCACGGCTTGACCTCGACAATGCTGAGTTCCGGGATGGGGAAGACCAGCCGGCCGCCCCACTCGTGCACGAAGGACAACTGCTCGACCAGCTCGGCCCGCAGGTTCCACGGCAGGACGAGGACGTAGTCCGGCCGGTCGACGGCGATCTGCTCGGGCGGCAGGATCGGGATCCGGGTGCCCGGGGTGAACCTGCCGTGCTTGTAGGGGTTCCGGTCGACCGTGTACGGGAGCAGGTCGGGCCGGATGCCGCAGTGGTTGAGCAGGGTGTTGCCCTTGCCCGGGGCGCCGTAGCCGACGACCGTCTCGCCGCGCTCGGCCGCGTCGACGAGGAAGCGCAGGAGGTCCCGGCGCACCTTGGCCACCCGGGCGGAGAACTCGGTGTACCCGGAGAGCTCCTGCAGCCCGGCGGCCTTCTCCCGGTCCAGCACCTCGGCCACCCGCCGCCCCGGCTCGCCGGCCACCTCGGCCGGCCGGGCCCACAGCCGGATGGAGCCGCCGTGCGTGGGCAGCAACTCGACGTCCACGAGCGCGAGTCCGCCGCTCGCCAGCGCCCGGGCCGCGGACGCGACCGTGTAGTACTGGAAGTGCTCGTGGTAGATCGTGTCGTACTGGTTCTCCTCGATCAGGGTCAGCAGGTGCTGCACCTCGATGGAGACCCAGCCGTCGTCGGCGACCAGGGCGCGCAGCCCCCGGGTGAACCCGACCACGTCGGGGATGTGCGCGTACACGTTGTTGGCGACGACGAGGTCCGCCGGGCCGTGCTCGGCGCGGACCTCCGCGCCGGTGGCCGGGTCGAGGAAGGCGGTGAGCGTGGGCACGCCCTTCTCCCGCGCGGCCGCACCGACGTTGACCGACGGTTCGATGCCCAGGCAGCGGATGCCCCGCTCCACCACGTGCCCGAGCAGGTAGCCGTCGTTGCTCGCGACCTCGACCACGAAGGCCTCGGAGCCCAGGCCGAGCCGCCGGACGGCGCCGTCGACGAAGGTGCGCGCGTGCTCCACCCAGGAGGTCGAGTACGAGGAGAAGTACGCGTACTGGGTGAACGTCTCCTCCGGCGTGATCAGCGGCGGGATCTGCGCCAGCCAGCAGTCGGTGCAGACCCGCAGGTGCAGCGGGTAGGCCGGCTCGGGCCGGTCCAGCTGGTCCGCGGCGAGGAAGCTCTCGCACGGCGGGGTCGCCCCCAGGTCGACGACGCTCCCCAGCGCCGTCGAGCCGCAGAGTCGGCATCGTGTCATCTACTGCCCCCATTCCTGCCCGCGCGGGGTGCCCCGGCGCGGGCCAGCGTTTCCGTTCCCTGTCGGCGGCGCGTCGTCCGCGCCCCCGGACCGCCCCGCGATCACGGTGCGGTACTCCTCCACCAGGCGCTCCAGGCCGACGACCGGGCTGAAGGCCCGCTCGTAGTGGCGCCGGGCCGTGCGGCCCATCTCCTGGTTGCCGGCGGTGTCGGCCGTGACCCGGCGCAGGCAGTCCGCGAGCGAGGCCTCCTCGCCCGGCCGGTGCAGCAGCCCGGTCACCCCGTCCTCGACCAGCTCGACGAAGGCGCCGTGACCGGCGGCGACGGCCGGGACCCCGGCCGCCATCGCCTCCGCGACCACCAGCCCGAAGGTCTCCGGCGCCAGCGAGGGCGCCACCACGGCCACCGCGCGGGCGACCGCCTCCCGGCACCGGGCCGGGTCGTACAGGCCGACGTAGCGCACGTCGTCGCGGCCGGCCGCCCAGGCCGTCACCTCGGCCTCCAGCGGCCCGGCGCCGGCCAGCACGAGCGGCACGCCCACCCCGCCGCCCGCCGCGATCCGGTCCCAGGCGGCCATCAGCAGCCGCACGCCCTTGGGCTCCGCGAGCCGGCCGAGGAACAGCAGGTGCTCGCCGGCGCCCGTACGGCGGCTGCCCGGATCGGGCACGAAGTTGTGCTTCACCACCAGCCGTTCGGCCGGCATGCCGGAGCGCACCAGGACGTCGCGCTGCGCCGCCGAGATGCAGAAGAACCGGTCCACCCCGGACCACCACCGCCGCCGGTTGACCGACAGGCTGACCGCGAGCGGCACCGTCGCCAGCCGGGAGTTGCGGTAGCAGCCGTGCCGCACGGCGGGCAGCACGACCTTCGACCCGACGCACTCGCCGCACGCCCGGCCGTCCCGGTGCAGGGTGCCGGGCGGGCAGACCTGGGTGAAGTTGTGCAGCGTGGCGACGACGGGCACGCCGGCGTCGGCGCAGGCGGCGAGCACCGACGGCGACAGCAGCGGGAAGACGTTGTGGACGTGCACCACGTCCGGCCGCTCGCGGCGCAGCCGGGCGGTGAGCTCCGCGCGGACCGCCGGGTTCCACGGCACCAGGAGCGGCACCGCGACCTTCCCCGGCAGGGACCGGCCGGCGATGGTGTCGCTGCGCCGTTCGAACAGGTCGACCCGGTGGCCGGCCGCGCGCAGCAGCCCCACCTCTTCGTCGACGACCCGGTTCTCCCCGCTCGGCTGCGCCGAGGAGTAGCGGTTGTGCACCACGAGGACGTGCACGGTCAGTTCACCTCCCGTTTCCGGTCCTGGCGCGGGTTGCGTCGGCGCGGGACCACGAGCGTCGTCAGGGGCGTCGCCTCGGCGGGCGTGGCGAGCAGCGAGGCGGCCAGCGCCAGGTGCAGCAGGTACGGTGAGGCGTCGCCGAGCCCGGCCTCGGTGTACGAGGAGATCGCGACGTAGCTGATCAGGAAGATCGCGCAGGCCCGCTCCAGCGAGGGCGGGCGCAGCAGGGCGACGCCGCCCAGCACGACGAGGATCGCGGCCACCAGGGCGATGCCGACCAGGCCCTGCTCGTTGTAGACGGCCAGCCAGCTGTTGTCGATCGGCAGCCCGCCGAAGGACTTGTCGCCCAGACCGATGCCGAACGCCTCTTCGGGGACGGTCCGGGGCTGGGTGAGCAGGGCGTCCCAGACCTTGGCCCGGCCGGTGAGGTTGGAGAAGTTCTCCTTGCTCTGCCCGCGCATGAACCAGGTCTGCAGCGCGGAGGCGAACGCCACCGCGGCCACCGTGGAGCACACCAGTGCCCAGGTGAAGAACCGGCGGGCGGCGGCGCTGGTCAGGACGAGCGAGCAGATCGCCAGCGTCAGGCCGGCGAGCAGGCCGATCGTGGCCGTCCGGGTGTGGGTCATGGCGAGCAGGACGAAGGTCGGCACGATGATCATCGCCGCGCTCCGGCCGGTGGTCCGGCGGCCCAGCAGGAGCAGCACGGTCAGCCCGATGATCACCGCGGAGTACTGGCCGATCTGCGGCGGGGTGAGCGGCCACAGGGCGCCGACCAGCCGCCCGCCGTAGTACTCGGGCATGGCCGTGCCCGGGGAGATGACCAGACCGGCGGCGACCGTCCAGAGCACCGCGTAGTACATCCGGATGTGGGTCCGGACGAACGTGAGGCCGCCGTCCCACCAGCGGCTGATCAGCCAGAGCGTGCCGACGAAGATGGCCAGCCGGGTGCAGCGGAACAGCGCCCCGAGCCCCACCTCCAGCTTCAGGCTGGAGATCAGGCTCGGCACCAGCAGCAGGGTGAGCAGGAACAGGAAGGCGCCGGCCCGGATGCGCAGCCGGAGGTTGAGCAGGAGCGCCAGCGCGAACGCGGAGACCAGCGCGCCCATGGTGGCCATCTGGATGAGGGAGCGGGGGAGGCGGACGATGGTCTTCGCCCCGGCGGAGCCGAGCGTGTTGAGGCCCAGCAGCGCCCAGACGATCCAGACGGCCTTCGGCGTGGCGTCGGGGCGCCGTCCCGCAGCGGGCCGCGCCGCCGCCGCGTCCGGTCCGTCCGGTCCGTCCGGTCTGTCCGTCAGCCCGTTCAGCCCGTCCCGCACCGGGCTCCCGCCCATCTCAACCACCGGCCCGTGCGGTGAAGGTGCTGCCCGCGTCCTGCCGGTACGGCAGGCCCTGCCACTGCCCGGGGTCGAGCGGCCGGCCCGGGTCGTCGGCGACGAAGGCCCACGGTCCGGTGTAGACGTTGTCGTGCCAGCGGTTGTCCTGCTTGAGGGTGATCGCCTCGGACACCCGCTTGCCCAGGTACGGGGACCAGTCCGGGTAGGTGCCGTAGTTGGAGAGCACCGCCATCCGGCCGCACTCCACCGAGCACTTGACCACGGCCGGGTCGAGGGCGAAGCGGTTGTCGTGGACGTCCACCCGCTGGGTCTTCCACCGGCAGTCGTCGTACAGCGGTGCGGTGTCGATCGCCGGTTTCGCGCACCGCCGGGCGTCCTTCACCAGCAGGGTGCAGTAGCCGGTCGAGGTGTTGGCCGGGCTGTTGCAGAACCGGTCGGCGTTCTCCCACAGGGTGATCCCGGACCAGTTGTCCTCCAGCACGTTCCGGTAGATCTCGATCCTGTCCGTGCGGGCCGGGATCCGCGGTTCGCCGCCGGCCTCCGACACGTAGACGGCCGCGTGCGGGAAGTTGTCGCCGTCGGCGGCGTGCCGGCGGCCTTCGACCCAGTTGTTCCGCCGGATCGTGTTGTTGCGGACCACCGCGTTGTAGCTGGTCTCGTACATCAGCGCGGCGCCGTCGTTGGCCTCCAGCACGTTGTCCTCGATGAGGAAGTCGTTGTTGTCGTTGTCCGCCCACAGCCCGGTGCCGCGGTTGTCGTGCACCCAGTTGCCGCGGACGTCGGCGCCGTTGACGGCCCAGAACTTGACGCCGCCGGTGCAGCCGCAGCCCGGCTGCCGCCGCTCCCAGTCGTCGGTGTTGTTGCCCACGATCTCGTTGCCCTCCACCACCAGGCCCTTGATGGTGTCGCCGGTCTTGTAGGCGTTCATCCCGTACTGGCCGTTGTCGCGCAGGCAGCTGGTGCGGACCTGCTGGCGGGCACCGGCCATCAGCCCGGCGCCGGAGTTGCCCTGGATCGTCGTGTGCTCGATCACCCACCCGTCGGCCATGTCGTGGTTGACCACGCCCTCGTCGTGCGGCGCGACGAAGCCCTGCACGGTCAGGTAGCGGATGGTGACGTCGGGGGAGGTGCCGCTGAACGCGTAGTTGTTGGTCTTCCCGCCGTCGAGCACCGCGCCCGGCGCGCCGAGGTAGGTGTCCCCCTCCTTGGTCATGACCTGGGCGTAGCGGTCCGGTTCGAGGGTGTGCCGGCCCGGGGCCAGCCAGAACGTGGTGTGCGGAGGGCTGTTCCTGGTCTTCACGGCCAGGTCGTTGACCACCGCTGGGTCGACCGTCACCGCGCCGGCCGGCGCGCTGCCCGGCCCGGCCGCGGGCTCGGCGCACACCCGGGCCACGGCCACGGCCACGGCCGCGGGCCCGGACCGCGTGGCGGTCGGCTTCGCCGGGGCGTCCGACCCGCCCGTACAGCCGGTCGCCACCAGCAGGGCGAGCGCCAGCGTCGCCGCCGACGCCCACCGGTGCCGTCCGGTGATCCCCATCCGTCCCATCCGCCCCGTCACCACCCGTCCCACTAGCCGCGGAACCCGAGCACGGTGGTGAACCCCTGCGCGCCGTCGGTGAAGCCGGTGCCGACCAGCGTGGTGGCCGGCACCTTGCGTCCGAAGCCGGCGGAGTACCAGCCCAGCGGCGGCCCGGTCTCGCCGCGGTGCGCCCGCCAGGTCAGCCGCCCGGGCAGGTCGAGCACCGCGGAGTGGTCCTCGCCGTCCCCGGTCCAGGTCAGCACGGCCCGGTCGCCCGTCAGGTCCGCGGTGACCGCCGGGCCGAGGTGGAAGGCCAGCCGTACCGCGCGGCGCGGGCCGCGCACCTCGTCGACGATCCGCAGCTCCCGGCTCGCGGCGGTCAGCTCCACCCGGCGGCGGTGCACCGACTGCCCGTAGCCGTCGTGCTCGGCGCACCAGCGGGCCACCCCCTCGGCGGAGGTGTCCGCGACCAGGACCCGGCTGCGGGCGTGCCGGGTCCACAGGAACGGGCCGCCGGAGGTGGACTGGTCCTCGCCGTCCAGCTCCAGGGTGTTGTGGCCCAGCGTCGACCGGAAGTACCGCCGCCACTCGGGCTGCCCGTGGTAGCAGTACGTCCCCGGGTCGGCGAGCACGTCGACCCCGTCCTGCCGCACCTCCAGGGACAACGCGTCCGCGTGGGCGTGCGCGGCGATGGACAGGAACCCGTGCGGACCGCCGTCGCAGCGGCACCAGATCCCGTCCGGGCCGCGCAGGACGGTCATCCCGGCGTCGGCGAAGTGGGCCCGCCGGCGCGCCGGCCGGGTCACCGCCGGGGTGCTCCCGCTCCTCCCGTACGGCCGCAGGAGCGCGGCCAGCAGCGGGGTGCGCACATCGGTTCCGGTCACCTCCGGCCACCAGGCGAGCCGGCCGAACACGGCCTCCCCGGTGGCCAGCAGCGAGGCCCAGCGGTCGGTGCCCGCGCCGTCCACGACCAGCCCGTGCCCGTCGTCCCCGTCGCCCTGGCGCGGCGGCCGCAGCCGGTCGTCCACGACGGCCGCGAGCGCGTCGGTCATCCGCAGCAGGACCAGCCGGACCGTCCTGGGGACGGGTACCGCGGCGGCGTCCGCCTCGGCTACCGCGGCCAGACCGAGCTCCAGGACCAGCCCGTGGTACTCGCCGGCCAGTTCGCGGTTGAGGCCGGACGGGAAGGTGTTGGCGCGCAGGTTCCGTTCCAGCGACCGCAGCGCGCCCGTCCGCCAGCGCGCGGAGGACGGGAACCAGTCGAAGGCGCAGGCCGCGGCGAACTGCCCGGCCGCCTCGGCGATGACGTGGTTGTTCGCCGAGGACCCCCGGCTGGGGAAGGCGGCCAGCCAGCGCTGGTGGTGCCAGATCTGGTCCAGCGCCACCGGGTTGCCCTCGAACAGCCCCGCCGCGCCCGGCCAGCCGTTGAGCAGCCGGCGGATCCACACCCAGGACAGCAGCCGGATGCCCAGCTCGATGCCGCTGATCCAGTGCACGCCGCGCAGCGGCGGGTTGGCCGCCCACCAGGACCGCAGGTGCTCGGCGACCCGCTCGGCGTACCGCTCGTTCCCGGTGACCGCGTAGGCGGCGGCGAGCACGGTCAGGTACTGGTGCCGGGACGGCTCCCAGATCTGCTTGACGTCCCCGACCGCGTCCTCGTCGCGGTAGGGCACGTCGAAGGCGTAACCGGCCGGCGCCCGGCGCCCGGTCTTCGGGTCGCGCCACCAGTCCGGGGCGGCCAGGTCGTCACGGACCACCCCGAAGAACTCGGCGTGCCCGTCCATCAGCCGGTCCGCCGTGGCGACCAGCCGTTTCGCGGCGTCCGCCGGCACCGCGGCGATCGCCCCGGCGGGCAGTACGGCGGTGAACCGGGCGCCGGACACGACCGGGCGCTGCGGCACCTCCGTCCGCCATCGCCGCCTGCGCGCCGCGTCGCCCACCCGGCCGCCGACCTCCCGCGGCCCCATCCGCGACAGCCGCCGCAGGTACCAGCCGGCGCTCATGGTCATCGCGGCCTCGCCAGGGTCACCGGCGCACCGCCGGTCAGGGCGGCCTGCACGGCCAGGGTCGCCGCCGTGGTGGCGACCAGCGACTCCAGCGGCACCGGCATCGGCCCGCCGGTCCGTACGGCCCTGACGAACGCGGCCAGTTCGGCGGACTGGCCCTTGTCCCGGGCCTTGGGCAGCCGGGAACTGACCCACCGCTTGGGGCCGTGCACCGAGGCGCGGACGAAGTCGTCGAGCTTCAGCACCTTGCCGTCCGCGACCAGGTCCAGCGTCTCCTTGGGGAAGCCGGGGGCGCCGGTGGTGACGTAGCTGATGGTGGCGGTGGAGTCGTCCGGGTAGCGCAGCACCACCTGGAGGTCCTCGTTGCCGGACGACGCGACCGCGTACACCGAGACCGGGTCGGCGTCCAGCAGCCAGCTCGCCGTGTCGACGAAGTGCCCGCCCTCGCCGGCGAACCGGGTGCCCTCGGTGCCCTGCCGCAGGTACCAGCTGCCGTGCTGCAGCCGGCCCGCGTTCACCAGGTAGCGCAGGCTCGCCGGACCGGTCCGGACGCCGAGCCGGCTCTTCGCCTCCCGCAGCAGCGGCGCGAACCGGCGGTTGAAGCCCACCTGCAGGCGGTCGTTGCCGGACTCCTCCACCGCCGCCAGCACACCGGCCAGTTCGTCCTCGGTGAGGGCCAGCGGCTTCTCCACGAACACCGTCTTGCCGGCCAGCAGCGCCTGCCGGGTCAGTTCGGCGTGCGAGCTGTGCCGGGTGACCACGAAGACCGCGTCGACGGACGGGTCCCCGAGCACGGCGTCGAGGTCGGTGGTCGCCCGCGCGAAGCCGAACTTCCGCCGGGCGTTGGCCGCGGACAGCGCCGTGGTGGTGACGACCGTGGACAGCGTGACGCCCTCGCGCTGCGCCAGGTGCGGCAGCAGCATCGAGCTCGCGTAGTTCCCGGCGCCGACGAACGCCAGCCGCACCGGCGCGCCGGCGGGCCGGGCCGGGGCGGACCCCGTGCCGCGGCGCACCGCGGGCACCGCCACCACCGGGGCGGCCTCCACGGCGTGCTCCGACTCCTCCCCGGTGGGCCCGGGGTAGCGGAACAGCACGGCCACGGCCTTCAGTTCGCCGTCCTTCAGCCGCCGGTACGTCTCGACGGCGTCCTCGAACTCGGCCACGTGGGAGACCAGCGGCTCCACGTCGACGCGGCCGCGGGCGAGGAGATCGAGGAAGCAGGCCAGGTTGCGGCGCTCCGTCCAGCGCACGTAGCCGATCGGGTAGTCCCGCCCGTCCAGCTCGTACTCCGGGTCGTAGCGCCCGGGGCCGTACGAGCGGGAGAACCGGACGTCCAGCTCCTTCTCGTAGTAAGCGTTCCACGGCAGGTCCAGGCGGCACTTGCCGATGTCGACGACCCGGCCGCGGTCCCGGGCCAGGTGGGCGGCCAGCTCGACCGGCTGGTTGCTGCCGCCGCCGGCGGCCAGGTACACCTGGTCCACACCGTGACCGCCGGTCAGCTCGGAGACGGCGGCCTCCAGGGCCGCGGAGCCGGGATCGCCGCAGGCCACGGCGCCCAGCTGCTCGGCGAGCGCGCAGCGCACCGGGTCGGGGTCGGCCCCGACGACCCGCACCCCCGCGGCGGCGAGGAGCTGCACCACCAGCTGCCCGATCAGCCCGAGGCCGATGACCAGCGCCACCTCGCCCAGCTGCGGCTCGCCCTGGCGCACCCCCTGCAGCGCGATCGACCCGACGGTGCCGAAGGCCGCGTGCCGCGGCGCGAGACCGTCCGGTACCGGGGTGTAGAGGTTCTTCGGCACCCAGTTCAGCTCGGCGTGCAACGCGTGCTCGTTGCCGGCACAGGCCACCAGGTCGCCGACCTTCACGTCGTCGACCCCGGCGCCGACCTGCTCGACCACCCCGCACAGCGAATAGCCCAGCGGCGTGTAGGAGTCCAGCTTGCCCATCACCTTGCGGTAGGTGGCGGGCAGCCCGTTGGTGGCCACGCTCTGCATGACCTTGGCCACCTGGTCCGGCCGGGAACGGGCCTTGCCCAGCATCGACATGCCGGCCTCGGACACCTTCATGAGCTCGGTCCCGGTGGATATCAGCGAGTAGGCGGTGCGGACCAGCACACCGCCCGGCTTGCACCCCGGCACGGGTACGTCGAGCACCGCCAGCTCGCCGCTCTTGTAGTTCTGCACGACCTGCTTCACCGAAGTCCCCTGCTCTCTACGCCGTCTTGCTCGTCAAGCCGTCTTGTTCGCTCCGCCGTCCCGTCCCCTCCGCCGGCACTGGGCCCACGCCGTCGGGCGGGCCCCGCGCCGTCAGGAAGGCGCCGTGGACGGGCCGGAGGTCGCGCCGCGGTACCAGTACTCGAGGGTCAGCACGTGCCAGAGGTGTTTGGAGTAGTCCTGCTGCCCGGCGGCGTCCTCGGCGACCAGCCGGGCCAGCGCGTCGCGGCGCAGGAACCCGGACCGGACGAGCTCGCCGTCGTTGATCACCTCGCGCACCAGCGGCGCCAGGTCCCGGCTCATCCAGGCCCGCAGCGGGGCGCTGAACAGGCCCTTGGGCCGGTACACGATCTCCCGGGGCAGCACCGAGGTGGCCGCCTCCTTGAGGACGGCCTTGCCCTGGCGTCCCACGATCTTGCGGTCGCCGGGCACCGAGAACGCCGCCCGGACCACCTCGACGTCCACGTACGGCACCCGCACCTCGGTCGACGCGGCCATGCTCGACCGGTCGGTGTACGCGAGGTTCAGGCCCGGCAGGAACATCCGGGCATCGCCCAGGCACATCCGGTTGACGAAGTCGTCCAGGTCGTTGTCCCGGTAGACGTCCGCGTGCTCGGTCAGCACGTCCTGCACCGTCCCGGCCAGGTCCGGATCGACCAGGGCGAGCAGTTCCTCCCGGTCGTACATGGTGTAGCTGCGCCGGAACGCCGTCTCCTCCGGCAGGTCGGCGAAGGAGAGGAACCGCTTCGCGAACCGCACCGACCGCAACCCCCGGCTGGCCGTGGCGACCGGCAGCCGGTCCACGGCGGCGGACAGGCCGCGCCGCAGCGGCCGGGGCACGCGCTGGTAGCGCAACGCCAACTGGTTGGCCAGGTGCTTGCGGTAGCCGGCGAACAGCTCGTCCGCGCCCATCCCCGAGAGCATCACCTTGACCCCGGCCTCCCGGGCGGCCGAGCAGATCAGGAAGGTGTTGATCGCGGCCGGGTCGCCGATCGGCTCGTCCAGGTGGTACGTCATCCGCGGCAGCAGATCGAGCACGTCCGGGGCGATCTCGATCTCGTGCAGGTCGACGCCGAACCGCTCGGCCACCTGCCGGGCGTAGCGCAGGTCGTCCGGCATCGCCTCGAACCTGGCGTCCTCGGCGCGGAAGCCGATCGTGTAGGCGGAGATCCCGGGGTGGTCGCGGGCCGCCAGCGCGGTCAGGTAGCTGGAGTCCAGCCCGCCGGAGAGGAAGGTCGCCACGGGGACGTCGGAGAGCAGGTGACGCCGCGTCGACTCCTCGACGGCGGCGGCGATGTCCGGCAGTTCGCCGGCCAGGGCCCGCTCCCGGCCCTCGGCGGCGACCTCCCGCAGGTGCCAGAACCGGCCGCGCTCCACCCGCCCGTCGGGCCTGCACCGCAGCCAGCTCCCCGGCGGCAGCTTCTCCGCCCCGCGGAACGCGCACCGCGAGTCCGGCACCCAGTAGTACAGCAGGGAGGCCACCATCGCCGCGTGGTCCACCTCCAGCGTCCCGCCGGTGGCGGCGGCCAGCGCCTTGAGCTCGGAGGCGAACACCAGACCCCCGCCGCGCCGGACCAGGAACAGCGGCTTGATGCCGAGCTGGTCGCGGACGAGCACCAGCTCGCCGGTCCGCTCGTCGAAGATCCCGAACGCGAACATGCCGCGCAGCCGGGGCAGGCAGTCCGTGCCCCAGCGCCGCCAGGCCTCCAGCAGCACCTCGGTGTCGGAGGTGCCGCGGAAGCGCACCCCGGCGGCCGCCAGTTCGGCCCGCAGCTCGGGCGCGTTGTACAGCTCGCCGTTGTACGTCAGGACCAGGCCGTCCGAGACCATCGGCTGGGCGCCGGTCTCCGACAGGTCGATGATGGCCAGCCGGCGGTGCCCCAGGTGCACCTCGCCGTCACCGACCGGGTGGCCGTAGCGGCCCGACCCGTCCGGACCGCGGTGGGCGAGGGTGTCGGTGAGCAGGTCGGTCACGACCTTCCCGTCCGGCCATCGGTACGCGCCTGCGATGCCACACATGTCCTACCTCGCCTCCTGGTCGCTGTCCGGGACCCGTGCGGTCCACATCGGTCGTCGCTCCGTCCGCCGCCGGCCGGTGCCGTTCTGCCGGGCCGGCGACCCGGTGCGGCCGCGCACCGGGGTGGGCGGCCCGTCCCAGAGCGTGCCGTCGGTGCGGTCCCGCGGATCGGGGTCGATCAGCACCACGCCGATCACCGGGATGTCCTGGTCGGCGAGTTGCCGCGCCACGGTGTGCAGCCACGCGGTGCTCCCGTGCCCGGCCCGCACCACGAGCACCGTCCGGGTGCCGAGGTGCCGCAGGTCGGTCCAGGCCGTGCCGGGCGCCACCGAGCCCACGCCGAGCCGGCGCTCCGCACCCGCCGGTGCCGCCGCGGACTCGCCGCCGACCACGGTCGGGTCCCCCGGCTGCGGGCGGCGCCCGGCGAGCTGCGGACCGGGCAGACCGTCGACGACGACCACCGGCCCGTCCTCCCCCAGGGCCCGGCCGAGGTCCAGGGCGATCTCGCTCGCACTGCCCGCGCAGCCCAGTTCGAGCAGCGACACCGCCTCCGCGGAGCCGCGCACCGTCCGGGCCAGGGTCGTGGTCAGCCTCGCCCGGGCCACCCGCGCCCGCCGGCCCTGCAAGCGTCCGGCCGGCCCGCGCGGCCGCCGGCGCAGCTCCGCGATGACCGAGGCGCCGAGGTTGGCCGCGACGTCCCGGCGCAGCACCGGGCGGTCCGCCACCACCGTGCCGACCGCGGCCCACGCCAGCCCGACGACGAGCCCGAGGACCAGCCCGATCGCGGCGTCGGTGGCGGCGGTCACGGGCAGGGACTTGCGGACCACGTGCGGGGCGTCCACGATCTGGGTGCCGGCGACGAGCCGGGGCGTGCCGACCCGCGCGGCGGCGGCGCGCTGGCCGAACTCGGTGATCCGCGAGGTGAGGTCGGCCCGGCTGGAGTAGAGCGACTCCAGGCTCGCCGGGGCCTTCGGCCCGCCCTGCTGCGCGCCGTCCCCGATCGCCTTGTTGACCTGGGCGAGCTCCTCCTGCATCCGGTCCCGCTGGTCGAGCAGGGCCTTGGCCTCGGCGTCCGCGGCTTCCTGGATCCGCCGCACGTGGTCCGCGATGAAGGCGTCGGCCAGCGCCTTGGCCCGGGCCACCGCCTCCGCGTCGCTGCGGCCCGTCACGTCGATCTCCAGGAGGTTGTTGGTCAGGCCGAGGCCCGTGTAGGCCTTCATGAAGTCCTCGGGCTTGTCCGGGGCGCCGAGGGCCTGCAGGGCCTTTCCGGCGATCGCCGTGGTGTGCAGCACGGCCACGTCGGTGCGGATCAGCGTTCCGGAGTCGTTCGGCTGGTCCGCCTCGTGCGCGACGAGCAGTTTGACCACCGCGCTCGGCGGCGGCGGCTTCACGACGGCCACCGCCGCGCCCAGCAGCAGCCCGACCAGCGCGAGGGTGCACCAGAGGCGGCGGCGCCTGCGCACCGCGACCACCAGGTGTTGCAGGTCCAGGAGCGGAGCGGCGGCCGGCGACTCCGGCGTCGTACTCGTCGTCACCCCGACGCTCTCCTCGTGTCGTCGCCGCCCACCGGCACCGGCACCGGCTCGGCGGCGTCCGGACGGGGGGCGGCGGAGCGGTTCGGACGCGCCCGGACCAGGCCGGCGACGACCACGCCGACGACCTCGTGCCCGGCCTCCGCGCACGCCTCGGCGATGCCGGCCAGCTCGGCCGCGGTCCGGCTGCCCGCGCCGAGCACCACCAGCGCACCGGACTCGTCCTCGCGGTAGGGCACCAGCGGACGGTCCACCGACACCTCCACCACCCGCAGCGCGGGCTCGCCGCCCGCCTCGGCGACGAGCTGCCCGGCTGCCCGGTGGGCGAGCCGGTCCCCGCCCGGGACGACGACCAGCAGGCGGCGGGGGGTCGGCAGCCGGTCCCGGAGCCGGGCGCACACCCGCCGGTAGCGGGCCTGCCGGTCGGCCTCGTCGCCGGAGGCGTGCGGGGCCGGCACGTCCCACCGGACGTCGAGGCCCAGCAGCCGGCGGACCAGGGCCTTCGGGCCGCGGTCCTCCGGCCGCTTCGCGGACCGTTCACCGGAGACGTCGACGGCACCGAGGAACACCGAGCGCAGCGCCGCGGCGATCTCCGGTTCGGTGCGCAGCCGACGACTGGCCCGGGCGGCGCCGAGATGGCCGACGACCCCGATCAGGAGGAACACCAGCGCCCCGCCGGCGACGAGCTGGATCCTGGTCGGCGCGGCCTCGCCGGTCGGCCGGGCCGCCGAACCCATGACGACCATGGAGCCCGCCTTGTTGGTGGCCGGGTCGGCCTGGTCCAGCTTCTTCATGGCGTCCTGCAGCGCGGTGCGCATCTTCACCAGCTCGGTGCGGGTCTGCACGGCGTCCACGGTCTGCCCCGGAGCGGCCGCGTCCGCCAGGTCGGTGATGCGGCGGCTGGCCTGCGCCACCAGCTGCCGCAGCGCCTCGGGCTGCGCCGCCTGGGGGTCGGTGCCGTCGCCCGCGATCCGGAGCGCGAACGAGACGAACTGCTGGGCCGCCTGGTCGGAGAGCTGCTGCGCACGCTCCGGGGTCTCGGCCGTTCCGGAGATCTTGATGATGTTCCCGTCCGCGGCCGTCGCGCTCACCCGGCCCCGCAGGTCGCTGCCGCTGACCCCGGCCCAGCCGAGCGTGGCGGCCACCCGGTCGAGCACCACCGAACTGGTCGCGATCTCCGCCTGGGTGAGCAGCTCGCGGTCCTGCCACGCCCCCGGCAGCAGCACCGACGCCGACGTCGTGTACTGCGGCGGGAACAGCGCGGAGGCGCCGAAGCCGCAGAGCGCACCCAGCACGGCGAGGACGGTGAGCAGCCGCCAGCGCCGACGCAGGATCCGGCCGATGGTGGCCAGGCGTATCGTGTCCTCGCTCAACGGAGCGGCCTTCTCCCCGTCCGGTCCGGGCCGCCCGCCGCCCCCGGAGCCCGGTCCCGGCAGGCGGCTTCGTAGGCGGCGAGCAGCGCGCGCTGGGAGTTCCGCCAGGCGAGCGGCCCGTTGATCCGCTCCTGGCCGACCTTGCCCATCAGGGCCCGCCGCTCCGGATCGTCCAGCAGCTGCGCGACGAGTCCGGCGAACCGGGTCTCGTCGTTGGCGGGCGCGTAGACGGCGGCGTCACCGGCCGAGACCCGCGCCTCGCGGAGGTCGAACGAGACGATCGGCCGGCCCATCACCATGTACTCCAGGACCTTGTTCATGGTCGACACGTCGTTGAGCGGATTGCGCGGGTCGGGGGAGAGGCACACGTCCGCGGTGGACAGGTACCGCACCAGGTCGGCGTCCGGAACGCGCCCGGTGAACTCCACCTGCTCCGAGAGCCCGAGCCGCCGGGACAGCTCCACCATCGCGTCGAAGGTGTCGCCGCCGCCGACGAACACCGCGTGCCAGTCGGTCCGCCCGAAGTCGTCGCGCAGCTTCGCGAGGGCCCGCAGGGCGTAGTCGACGCCGTCCTGCGGCCCCATCACACCGAGGTAGCACAGCAGATGGGGCTTGCCGCGCTTCAGCTCCGGCTCCGGCGGTACCGGCCGGAACCGCCCGGTGTCGGGAGCGCTGCGCACCACGAAGACGTCGTCCGGGCACCGGCCGCCACGGCGCAGCGCGACGTCCCGGTAGCTCTCGTTCGTGGCGAGCACGACGTCCGCGGCCCGGTAGGTCAGCCGCTCCAGCGCGCACACGCCGCGGTAGAGCAGGTCCTCACCGCGGTCGAACCGGGAGAGGTACAGCTCGGGCACCAGGTCGTGCTGGTCGAAGACGAACCGGGCGCCGCGCCGCTTCAGCCACAGGGCCGGCAGGAACAGCAGGTCGGGCGGATTGCAGGCGTGGACCACGTCGACCGGGCCGAGCCTGCGGGCCAGCCGGGCCGTGTGCCACAACGCCGACCCGTACTCCCGCAGGTACCCGGCCGGCCCCCCGGTGGCCGCGCGCAACGGGTACCGGTGGATCCGCACCCCGTCGATCACCGCCTCCGGCTCCGTGTCCCGCTTGCTCCCCTGCGGGCAGATGACGTCCACCCTCCAGCCCGCGTCACGAAGCGTCGTGCACTCCTGCCACACCCGCCGGTCGAACGGCACCGACAGGTTCTCCACGAGGATCAGCGCGCGACGGCCCCGCCCGTCGCCGCCCGTTGCGTCACCAGGCAAGGCCCACGTACCCCGGCTCGGTCCGGCGCGCCTCGGCGTCGGGAAGGTGGATGAGGTCGACGATCACCTGGCCGTTGCCGTGGGGCAACGCCGACAGCACGTTCGGGTCCCTGGTCCCGACCACGCACACCTCGGCGTGGTCGAGCACCTCGTCGACGGACGTCGCGAGCAGCTGCGCGAGGTGCGGCAGCCTGGTCTCGATGTACTCGCGGTTCGCGCCGAGCAGCCGGGAGAGGTTCACGTTCGGGTCGTAGATCCGCAGGTCGTAGCCCTTCCCGAAGAGCCTCTCCGCCAGCTCGACGAGCGGGCTCTCGCGCAGGTCGTCCGTACCGGGCTTGAAGGACAGGCCGAACAGGCCCACCCGACGTTTGCCGGAGCGCTCGACCAACTCCACCGCGCGCTGCAGGTGTTCGTGGTTGGAGGGCAGCACGTGGGAGAGGATGGGCACCGCGACGTCGGCCTGCCGCGCCGCGTGGACCAGGCTGCGCAGGTCCTTGGGCAGGCAGGAGCCGCCGAAGGCGAAGCCCGGCCGCAGGTAGGCGGGGCTGATGTTCAGCTTGCGGTCGGCCAGGAACACGTCGATCACCTGGTGCGAGTCCACCCCGAGCGCCCGGCACACCGCACCCAGCTCGTTCGCGAAGCCGATCTTGAGGCCGTGGAACGCGTTGTCCGCGTACTTGATCGCCTCGGCCGTCGGGACCGGCACCCGGAACACCTCGCCGGGCAGTCCGTCGTACAGCGCCGCGACGACGTCGCCGCTCGCCGGGTCGAGCTCGCCGATGACGGTCTTGGGCGGGTCGAAGAAGTCCCGCACGCTCGTGCCCTCGCGCAGGAACTCCGGGTTGACCGCGACCCCGAAGTCCACCCCGGCCGTGCCGCCGACGTACTTCTCCAGGATCGGTACCAGCAGGTTCAGGCAGGTGCCCGGGAGCATGGTGCTGCGGAACACGACGGTCTGCCGACCACCCCGCTCGGCCACCGCGGCACCGATCTGCTCGGTGACCCGCTCCAGATAAGTGGTGCACAGGCTTCCGTTGGGCTCCGACGGCGTGCCCACGCAGACCAGCGACACCTCGCTGCCCATGATCGCCTCGCGGACGTCGGCCGTGGCGCGCAACGCCCCGGACCGCACGACCTCCGCGATGAGCTCGCCGATCCGCTCCTCGACCACCGGGGCCCTGCCCTCGTTGACCAGGTCGACCTTCACCTGGTTCACGTCCACCCCGATGACCTCGTGGCCCAGGCTGGCCAGGCACGCGGCCGACACGCAGCCCACGTAGCCGAGCCCCAGGACACTGACCCTCATGACCCGTTCCTCCCCTCGGGCAGGCCCTTGTGGCCGGCCGTCCGCGCGTCGATCGGTCGACGCCCCCCGCGCATCAGTACGCCCCCCGCCCTTGAAGCACCGCACGCAACGTCTTCCAGAGGATCACCGCGTCAAGGGCGAGCGACCAGTCCTCCACGTACCGCAGGTCCAGCCGGACCGCCTCCTCCCACGGCAGGTCGCTGCGCCCGCTGATCTGCCACAGGCCCGTGAGCCCGGGCTTGACGAGCAGCCGCCGCCGGATGTCCGGGCCGTACGCGGCGGACTCCTCCGGAAGCGGAGGCCGCGGACCGACCAGCGACATCGAGCCGGTGACCACGTTCAGGAGCTGCGGGAGCTCGTCGATCGAGTACCGGCGCAGCACTCCTCCCACCCGGGTCACCCGCGGATCCCGGCGGAGCTTGAACAGCAGGCCGGCGCCCTCGTTGCGGTCGGCCAGCGCGGCACGTGCCCTGTCGGCGCCGGCGACCATGGTGCGGAACTTGACCAGGGTGAACTCGCGGCCGTCCTTGCCCACCCTGTGCTGTCGGTAGAAGGCCCCGCCCGGACTGTCCAGCAGCACGAGCAGCCCGACGAGCAGCATCAGCGGTGCGAACAGGATCAGCAGGACCGCGGCACCCAGTCGGTCGACGACCTCCTTGACCGCCCGGTGCCCCCCGGTGAAGGCCGGCATGCTGACCCGCAGCATCGGGATCCCGAGCACCGCGTCGACGTGCAGCCGCGGGCCGGCCACCTCCATCAGCACGGGGGCCACGACCATCTCGGCGTCGCCGCCTTCGAGGTTCCAGGCCAGCCGCTGCAGCCGGTCCGGTGACCAGTGCGGGTCCGGCGTGACAGCGACGACGCGGTAGCCGTCGCGGTGGACGTGGTTGGCGACGTCCGTCAGCCGGCCGACGACCGGCACTTCGTCCAGCCGGTCACGGTTGGGCCCGAGACCGGACGACGTGCACACCGCCTCCACCCGCCAGCCGAGGTGCGGGAACTTGCGGGTCCGGGCGATCAGGTCGCTCACGGTGGCCGGACTCCCGGCGGCGAGCACCGGGCGCAGGCACCGCCCCTCCTTCCGCTGTTTGTGCAGCCAGAGGCGCAGCAGATACCGCTCGGTCATGGTGACGAGCGTGATCGCCGGGATCGCGACGAACACCCAGAGCTTGATGTTGTGCGAGGTGAGGGCGATCCCGCCGAGCGCCAGGACGACGGCGGCCGTGAGCAGTGAGCGTCCGAGCCGGCGGAATTCCTCTGCGCCCTGGCCGAGAACGGCCGGAGCCCACGACCGGGTCGTCGCCAGCGATCCCATCACCAGCAGCTCGGTGCAGAAGGCGAGAATTCCCCATTTCTCGTGCCAGTTGGACGCGTGCCGGACGCCGAAGAAGCGTCCTATCGCCGCCACCACGAAGGCGGTGGCCACGGTATCGCTGATGATCACAGTACGGCGGTACTGCTGCTCCCAGTCGATCGCGGGCCGGCTGATTCTCCCGTTCAGCCGACGCCCCCGTGCCGGTAGAAACGGGCTGACTAATTCTCCTTCCCCCTGCTCCACGGCCCCCTCCAGGTCGGCAGTGGGTTCGACGTGTTCGCTCCACACGGTTCCTCCCCCCCGGGAGACCTGCGCCTCCCGCACTGTTCCTCCCCTCGGGAGACCGCCCCGCCTCCCGTGCCGCGCTGTTCCTGCGTCTCCTGCTTCCGGCTGGGCCCCGACTCCCCCCGAATGGCAAACCGCTCATTGCGGTGCCACGTGAACATCCCGCCCGGGAACCGGCGGATGCGAATATCCCGCCGGCGCCCCGAGGCGCATGGAATACCGTCGACGACCGCCCTCCACACCCGAGGCCCCCGCCCGGGCGACAGGAGTTGATCACCTCCACGTCTTCCGCCGGGGACGGCCGCCGGCCGTCCGCAGCACCGGACCTGTAGATCATGATTCGCCGCTTCGCTTCCAACTGTGGGAAGTGACAGTCAATCTAGAGCATCGGGACCACTCGAAGGGGGCGATGTGTGAAACGCGTGCGCGATATTTGGCGCTTGATCTTCCGAATGGTGACGGCACGGGATTCCTGGGAATGAGGACGTGCATTGTGACGTGTGATGCGGGAGTTGTCCGGGCTGCGGGCACCGCCAATCCCGAGGCGTCCCACCAGTGCCTGGCGGCGCGGCCAGGCACTGGCGGGCCGGGACGCGCCGGGCCGGGACGAGCTCAAGGCGCGGGCGAAGCCACCTGTCCGTCGGCGCCGTGCGGTGCGGGTGCGTGCCGGGCGGCGCGGGATCCGGTAGACCCGCAGCGCGGAGACCTCGGGGACGTTCTGGAGCGGCTGCGGCTGCGGCTGCGGCTGCGGCAGGGGCAGTGCCGCGTGGCGGGCCCGGGCCCGAGGTGGCGCAGCCGGTTCCGGCGGACCGGTTCGACGACGTCGCGTGGTCCAGGGGTTGCCGCAGGCCGGGGCCGCCGCCTGGATCTGCTGAACTGCGGCTGCCCGCCGGTCGGTTGTCGCCGAATTCGAGGCACTGCCGTGACAGGCGCGCGGTCGGACCAGCGCTCGGCGCGGGTCTCGGCGCGCACGATTCAGGCCTCGACGGCCTCGACGGCCTTGGCGGCGGGGAGCGGTGGGCGATCTGGAGGTCGATGCGCGGGCGGACAGACGCGTTCTGTCCGAGAGCGTCCGCACGGCCGGCTCGGCCCGCGCCGGCCGGTTCCACGGCCTTCGGGCCCGGCGACGGAGCCTCGCTGTTCACCGCGGCGCCGGCCGAGTTGATGGAACGACTTCGTGATCCGGTGACGCCGGCTCAGGCGGAGCTGGTCCGCTCAGGCCTCGTCCCGCAGTTCCTCGCGATGCCGTGGGAGGGGACCCGGCCTCCGGGCACCCGGTGCGTGCTGCCGGCCGGGGCGTTGGTGTCGCTGTACGCCGCGTCGATCCGGCAGGCGTGCTGCGCCGCAATCCGGAGGGCGCCCCGCCACGGGAAGGCGGCGTCCGGCCGGTCGGAGTCCGTGGACGTGTCCGCCGGCGAACCCTCCCGCGAATCGTCCCGCGCATCCTCCGGCGAGTCCGCCGGCGCGGTGCCTGAAGCAAAGAAGCGCCTGGCCGCGAAGCGCGAGCACCTCGACCGGTTCACCAGGGCCGGGTACTACCGACGGGCCGCCGACCTCGACAGCCCGCAAGCGCCTGCGCGCCGCGTCCTGAGTCCGTTCGCGCGGAGGCTTCCGTTGTGCTTGTGCTGCGCCCAGGTCAGCGGCCCGACGGCCGACCACTGGTCAGGCCGTCACGCTGTGGGTGACGGCCTGCCGGGGCGATGCTCATCCGCCGAGGCGGGCGAGGAGCAGGCGTGCCCGCCGGGTCTTGGCCTCGGCGCGGTTCTTCAGGTACAGCGCGTGGGCGAGGCGGTGCTGCTCGGCCTCCCGCATCCGCTCGTCGATGATGGCGCGCGCGGTGTCGAGATGGTAGTTCATGACGTCGTTCCCCCTGTCGGTGGGTGACCCGCCGATGGCTTCAGCATCGGCCCCAAGGCACCCTTGCGCCTACGATTCTACACCAACATTCGCGCTTCGCTCGCCAAATCAGAGTCAGAGTGGGTTGTTGTCCTACTGTTTAAAGGCCTGTCGGTTGGTGAGCATTGGGTGTGCCGGGTGTGGCCGTCCGCCGTCCAGGGCCGGTCCGTCCGGTGTCGGTCCGCCTGGTCGTCAGCGCGTGATCGGACACGCCGGGAGAGCGAAGAAGGGCAGGCCAGGGGCATGGCCGAGGTCCGGGCCGCCCCGGCCGAGGCGGGGTGGCCCTCGCCGGCGGACGAGTGCAACGGACGGCGCCCCGCTGGTCCGGGCGCACGTGCGACTGCCGTGGTGGCCCGTCAGGCGCGTACGGGGGAGGGAGACGGGCCTCGCCCGAGGCTTCTCCGGGAGGTGCTCCGCGGCGGCGGGGAGTCGGGGCTCGTGGTGCGGGGGAGGGAGGATCCCGGCCCCCACCGCACGCGCCTAAACGCTCACCGGCAGGGCGACGAGGCCGCGGACCAGCCGGGACTGCCGCCGGACGAGCCGGTCGGCAGGGGCCGCCAGCTGCAGACCGGGGAAGCGCTCCAGGAGGACGCCGAGCACGATCTCGACCTCCGCGTGGGCCAGTGGTGCGCCGAGGCAGCGGTGGATCCCGTGGCCGAAGGCCAGATGGCCGGCGGCGTTCGCGCGGCCGAGGTCGAGCCGGTCGGGGTCGGGGAACCTCCCGGGGTCGCGGTTGGCCGCGCCCGGGCACACGAAGACCGGGCTGCCGGCGGGCACCGCGGTGCCGCTGAGATCCACCTCGTCGGGTGCCCAGCGCCAGGTGGCGATGCTGACCGCGGAGTCGTACCGGAGCAGCTCGTCGACGGCGGCCCGGATGCGGTGCGGGTCGGTGCGCAGGTGCTCCAGCTCGGCGGGGTGCTGGAGCAGGGCCAGCACGGCGTTGCCGATCGCCGCGGTGGTGGTCTCGTGGCCGGCGACCAGCAGCAGCACGGCGAGGGAGAGCAGCTCGTCCTCGCCGAGCCGGTCGGCGTCCTCGTCGTGGACGGCGATGAGGTCGGAGAGCAGCGAGCGGTCCGGGTGCGTGCGCTTGCCGCTGATCAGCTGCGACAGGTAGCCGGCCACGGCGTGGGACGCGGCGTCGATCCGCTGGTGGTCGCCGGTGGCGAAAAGGTCGGTCGACCAGGAGCGGATCGAGGGACGGTCGGCCGGGGGCACTCCCAGGAGCTGGCAGATGACGGTGACCGGCAGGGGTCCGGCCAGCTCCTCGACGAGGTCGACCTCGCTGCCGGGCTCCCACGCCCCCACGAGCTGCTCGGCGAGCGAACGGATGTAGGGGCGCAGGCCGTCGACCCGGGCCGGCGTGAACGCCTTGGTCACCAGCCGCCGGAGCCGGGTGTGCTCCGGCGGATCGGTTGCGAGCATCGTGCGTGCGACGGCCGGGTGCAGGGACCGGCCGGACGGTCTGTCGGCGAAGTACGCGCCGGTGTCCTTCGACAGCGGGGCGGTGAACGCCTGCCGTGCCTCCTCGTAGCCGGTGACGACCGCCGCGGTGGTGGCACCGCCGTCCAACGCCACCTGCAGGACGGGAGAGGCCGCGCGCAGGGCGGCGTAGGTGGGGTAGCGGTCTGCGTAGAACGCCGGGTCGGCGAAGGGTGAGGAGGCCATGGTCGATCCCTGTGCCGCTTCAAGTGCCGTCCGCCGCCGGGCGGCCGCGGCGGTGCGGACGATGTCAGTGGTCGCGTACTGCTGAGAGGCCAAGCGTAGCCACAGCGCGCAGGCCCCTCGCCCGGGCGGGCTCGCCGGTCGTCTGCGGGGGACCCTATCCACCCCGTGGCCCGGTGCCTGGCGGCACCGGGCCACGGGATCAGGCCTCGTGGTCGTGGGGCACGATCACCGCGCAGCTCGACGACCTGGAGAAGGCGCCGGTCGAGCGGCGGATACGCATCGCGCCGCCGGCACGCCGCGCGCCGCGCCGCTGACCGGTGTCTCCCCGGTCCGCCCTGTCAGGGCATGGTCGGACGGACCGGGGAGGGGGCGCCGGCCCGGGGCTGAGGAGGGGAGGTTCGCTCCGGGCCGGCGGGCTCGGGTGTCAGTTGGCGCAGCGGGTACCGGGGGCGGGCATCGTGCCGGCCACCAGGTAGGCCTCGTACGCCGCGTCGATGCAGGTGTTGCCCCGGCCGAAGGCGCCGTGCCCCTCGCCCTCGCGGGTGAGCAGGGTGGCGTGGGCCAGGCCCTTGGACAGGTTCTCCGCGGCGGCGTACGGCGTGGCCGGGTCGCCCGTGCTGCCGACGACCAGGATCGGGGCGCTGCCCTCGGCCCGGACGACGTGCGGCTTCTCGGGGGTCTTGAACGGCCAGTTCTCGCACCTGCCGTGCTGGTAGTCCTCGACGGAGACGCCCTGCGTGACCAGCGGGGCCTCGGCCTTGAGCTTGGCCACGACCTTCTGCGCGCGTTCCGGGGACGGCGCGGCGGCGGGCCCGTCGGCGCAGGAGATCGCCGTGTGGGAGTCGTTGAGGCTGGTGTAGCGGCCCTTCTCGTCACGGCCGTGGAAGCGGTCGGCGGACGCGAGGAGGAGGTCGCCGCGCTGCCGGACCATGGCCATGGTGAGGGCGGCGCGCAGGGCCGGCCAGGCGTCCGTCTCGTCGCCGTAGAGGAAGGCCTGGGTGCCGGCCCAGCTCAGGTCGCTGGTGAGCTTGCGCCCGTCGGCGGTGTCCAGCGGGTGGTCGTGCAGGCTCTCCAGGTAGTCCGAGGCCTTCTTCGCCGCGGTGCCCGGGTCGCTGCCGAGCGGGCACTCGGCGGCGTGGGCGCGGACGCAGTCGTCGGCGAAGCGCTGGAGCGAGGACTCGAACCCGATGAGCTGGTCGGTGGACTCGTCCAGGGTGTCGGCGGCCGGGTCGACCGCGCCGTCCAGGATCAGACGACCGGTCCGGGCGGGGAACTCCTCGGCGTAGAGCGTGCCCAGGTAGGTGCCGTAGGAGATGCCCAGGTAGTTGAGCTTCGGGTCGCCGAGCGCCTGGCGCAGGACGTCGAGGTCGCGGGCCGTGTTGCGGGTGCCGACGAAGGGGAGCAGCTTGCCCGCCTTCGCCGCGCAGGCGGTGGCGAACTCCTTGTCCCGCTGTTCGAGCACCACACGACGCTTCGCCGGGTCGACGGGGATGTCCACCTGGTCGCGGTCGTCCCGCTGCCGGTCGGTCAGGCAGGTCACCGGGGAGCTCGCCCCGGTGCCCCGCGGGTCGAACCCCACGACGTCGAAGCGGTTGTGCAGGGCGCCGTCGAAGAGCTGTCGCCCCATTTCGACCATCTCCACGCCGGACCCGCCGGGTCCGCCGGGGTTGATCACCAGGGAGCCGACCCGCTGGGCCGGATCGGCCGCGGGCAGCCGGACCAGCGCGACGCCGAGCGCGTCGGCGCCCGGGGTGGCGTAGTCCAGCGGAACGCGCAGTTCGCCGCACTGCAGCCCGGTCAGGTCCACCGGTCGGCTCCCGGCGTCCGGCCGGCAGGCGTGCCAGTCGATGTGCTGGCCGTAGAAGGCGCCGAGCCGGGGGTCGTCGGCTCCGGCGGGCTTCGCGGCGGCGCCGGCCGGGCCGACGGTGCCGCCGTCGGCCGGTGGGTCGGTCGCCAGGTCGTTGCAGGCGGTGGTGAGCAGCAGGCTGCCGGCGGCGAGTGCCGCCAGCGCGAGGCGGCGGGCGGTCCGGTGGGTGGTCATGGTGGTTCCTGTCGAGCGGGGTCGGGTGTGACGGTGGTTCGGTGCGGACGGCCCCGGCCGTCGACGGTCGGTGGTCCCGCGAGGTGGGGTGCTTCCTCCCGCGCGGCGGCGCGTTCCGTCCCGTCGTGCCTGGCGGAGGGGCGGCGTCCGGCTGGACGCGCGCTCCCAGCGGATCAGGTCGAGGCGTTATCTGACGATTCGTCAGAGATGTTCCCGGGGAGCCTCCCGGTGCGGTCAGCCCGGGCCGGGCTTCCCGGTACCCCCGGCGGGCCGTCGCGCCGGGCGCCGGTCGCCGGGGTCAGCGCCGTGCGGCGGCCGTGTCCAGGTCGGCGGTGAACCGTGCGAACTCCTTCCGCCAGGCGAGGCGGACGCGCATCAGGGTGGGCTCGTCGTCTTCGTTCCCGGGGAGGACGAACGGGAAGGAGCTCCAGAGCAGTTGGCGGTGGACCTCGCCCATCCGGCGCGCCGCGTCATCCCGGTCGAAGCTGTAGACGAGGCTGCCCGGCCGCAGCCCCAGCCCCCTGGTCCTGGCCTGGTGGAAGTGGACGGACCGCGCGGTGGCGGTGACGAAGTAGGTGTCGGCGCCGAGGCCGCCGCCGAGGCAGGAGAGCCACGGGCTGTCATCGAGGAACACGCCGAAGACGGTGAGCGGGGGATCGGTCGCATCCATCTCCCGCACCATCTGCTCGACCTGCTTGATCGTGGCGGCCTTGCGCACTGCCATCCGTCTGTCCTCCCGCCCCGGCCGGCCCGGCGTCGGGGGCCGGCCCTGTCCGTGACCGATCGGGCGTCGAGTGTCGCCCGGGGTGGCCGGGGCGCATCCCGTGCCCCGGCCGTGGCCCAACGTAGGGGCTGCGGGGGTCGGAGAGGATGACGGTCGGCACCGAAAGACTCAGGACGTTCGGGACCCTTCGGTCCGCAAGGGTCGGGCCGGTGACCCGGCGGTGGAAGGCGCCGGGGAAAGTCTGCGGGCCGGGCGGTGCCGCTTCGGGCCCGTCGGCCCCGTCGGACCGTCTAGTCTCGTCGAATCCCGCGCTCCTCCGCCGGGATTCCCCGTGCCGCCGTCCGCAAACCGCGAAGCGTGGTCGTTTTCGGCCGTCGGCGTTTCACCGCCGGCTTCCGCCTGGCCGGACGGGTGCCGTCGTCCGGATCGGCCTCGTCCGCGCGGCCGGGGATCTTCCTCCAAAGTCCTGAAACACTCATGGAGTTGACGTTGTCCGACCGCTTCCGAGCCCTGCCCCCGTCGCCCACCCTCGCGGGCGCCGGCCGGCGGGCCGCCGCCCGGGGCCGGGCGCTGGCCGCCTCCGTCCTGTTGGCGACCCTGGCGTCCTGCGGCCCGTCGACGGCCGGCGGCCCGCCCGCATCGGCGCCGACGAACGCTTCCGCCACGGTCGTCGTCCCGGCCACCACCGTCCCGGCGGACGGCCGGACGTGCCTCACCGGAGCGTTGACCTACGACCACCACGACGCGGAGGCCGGCACGAAGGGGGCCGAGCGGCTCACCACCGCGGTGGCCCGCGGCGGCACCTGGGAACTGTGGGGCCGGCTCTCGACGGACGGCGCGGACCAGTTGCTCGCCTCGGGCGTCACCGACGACGGGGGCTGGTTCCGGGCCTGCGCGGGCCGGGCCGGTCAGCTGACCGAGGCCCACCTGACGTTCCGGTCCAGCGGCGGCGACCTGTGGCGGGTGATCAGCCCCACCGGCGGCACCGAGTACGCCTTCGACTCCGGGCGGCTGCGCGACGTCGCGGGCAACCGGGACCTCGGCACCCTCAAGGTGCCCGCCGACCGGCAGGACGCCTGGAAGATCGTCGACACCGTGGGCGACCTCTACCGCAAGGTGACGGCCGCCGAGGGCCCGGGCTCGCGCTGCTGGACCCGGCACCAGACCACCGGAGGCTGCGACGAGCTGACCTTCACCTGGGCGCCGGAGGCCACGGTCGGCGGCTTCTGGGAGCCCGACACCCGCAACGTCGTGCTCGCCGGCGAGCACACCGCCTCCCGGCACACCATCCTCCACGAGGCTTCCCACTGGCTCCAGTTCGAGCTCTACGACCACTGGTTCCCGGACGCCCCGGGCTGCGAGAACCACACCTTCGACGTCGCCACCACGCCCGGGTGCGCCTGGACCGAAGCCTTCGCGGACGCGGCGGCGGCCTACGTACTGGGCGACTACCGCTACGTCTACCCGGACGGCCAGGACTTCGACCTGCACAACGACGGCGCCACCGCGTGGGACCGCGGCGACGCCGTCCAGGGCCGCGTCGGCGGCTCCCTGCTCGACCTCTGGGCCGCGGACGGTCCGGACGGCGGGACGTGGGACCGGACCGTCCGGCTGATGGGCGAGCAGCGCAGCGCCGACTTCCGCCAGTACTTCACCGAGGGCCGGCCCCGGGCGGGTCTCTCCACCACGGACGCGGCCGGCCGGATCATCGCCGACCACACCATCGCGTACTGACCGGCGGTCCCGGCGCAGGCGGGGGAGGCCCCCCTGGTTGCGCCCTGCCGACAAGCCCGGTGGTAGGCCATGGGGTTGCTCGTGCTCCGGCGCCTGTTCGTCCCCGCGGACGGGCGCCCGGATCACGCACGTGCCGATTCCACGGCCAGACACTGGTAGTGGCTTCCGAAGTGCACCAGGGGGTCGGCGGCACCGTTCTGGTCGCACCACATGGGCTGCCCCAGCACGAGCAGGTGGTCGGCGGCGGCGACGGTGCGCTCGACCCGGCACACCAGGGCCGCCATCGCCTCGTCGATCACCGGGACGTTCCGGACCAGCCGGTGGCCGACGCCGGTGAACCGCTGTTCGGCCGGTGCGGTGGCGAACCGGTCGGCCAGGTCCTGGTGACGGCGGCCGAGCAGGTTGATGCCGAAGGCACCCTGGCTGGTGATCACGGCCAGGGTGCGGCTGCTCCGGTACAGCGACACCAGAACGAGCGGCGGGCTGAGCGAGACCGAGGTGAACGAGCTGGCCGTGCAACCGGTCGGCCGGCCCTGGGCCGCGGCGGTGACCAGGGCGACCCCCGTGGCCCAGCGGCGCATGACGCTCCGCAGGGCCGGTCCGGTGACGGCCGGGGTCTCCGGCCGGGGCGTCACCGGACCGGTCACGGTGTCAGGATCCGGCCCGGCCGTCACGACACCCTCACCGGATCCGCGTCCGCGTTCGGCGAGATCGCAGCCGACTCGGCCGCCGCCAGGTCGGCCTGATGGGACGTCGGATCCCCCAGGGCGAGGTGGCATTCGGCGCGCTGTCGCAGCAGGTCGGCTCGGTCGGCACCGGGCAGCAGCAGTGCGGCGGTGTAGTCGCGGCGGGCCGACTCCCAGTCACCGGCGCTCTGGTGGACGTAACCACGGTTGTAGAGCAGGTCCGGATTGTCGGCCTCGATCGCCAGCGCCCGGGTGAGATCCGCGACGGCGGTGCGGTGGTCGCCCGTCTCCAGGACCAGGGCCGCGCGGTTGGCCAGCGCGCTCACCAGGTCCGGCTCGGCGTTCAGCGCCAGGTCGAAGTCGCGCAGCGCCGCCCGGTCGGCGCCCGCGTCCAGCGCCAGCAGCCCCCGGGCGCACAGCAGGCGGGCGTCGCCCGGATGGTGGCGCAGCCCCTCCTCGACCTGGGCCAGCGAGCCCGCCGCGTCGCCCTGCTCCCGCAGCAGGCTGGCGAGGTTGATCCGGGCGTCCAACTCGTCGGGTTCCAGCTCGAGCACGTACCCCAGGTCCGCGATCGCGCCCGCCAGGTCACCCAGTTCCAGGCGCAGGTCGGCCCGGTTGTAGTGCATCTCCCAGAACGGCGCGGCGAAGGTGATCGACTCGCTGTAGTCGGCCAACGCGCCGGGCAGGTCGCCCATCCGGCGCCGCAGGTCGGCCCGGTCGAAGTAGTAGTCCGGGTAGTTGGGATCCAGCTCGATGACGGTGTCGATGTCGGCCAGCGCCTCCTCCAGCCGGCCGAGCACCGTGTACACCCGGCCCCGGTTGTGCACCAGCACGGAGCGGTGCAAGCGGTGCTTCTCGGCGGGGAGTTCGCGGTCGATGTCGGCCAGACCGGTGCTGACCAGGCGCAGCGCCTCGGTCGGGTTGCCCAGCTGGAGCTCCACCAGGGCCAGGCCGTTGCGGTTGAAGACCGACTGGAAGACGCGCTGGTCGTGGTCCGGCAGCAGGGAGGCCATCGCGAGCACGTTGTTCAGGTGGGCCTTGGCCAGCTGGTGGTCCTTGTGCTCGGCCGGGTAGTAGCGCGTGTAGAGCATGGCGAGGGCGTAGCCGGAGAAGATGTGCAGCATCGGCTGGTCGAACATGGCGCGCAGCTCGATGTAGCGCCGTTCGGCCTCCTCCGGCCGGCCGAGGATCGCCAGTGCGGTGGTGACCTTGGTGCCCAGCATCCAGTACTTCCGGGGCTCCTCGGCCGGGTCCATCAGGGCCGTGCCACGTCCGGCCACGTCGAGCAGCGAGTGGTAGAAGCCCATCGAGACCAGGTACTCGGCGGCTTCGAGGAACGCGTCGGCGGCCGCTTTCCGGTCGCTGCCGTGCTCCAGGTGATAGGGGATAGCCCCGAGACACAGGCTCCAGTCTCCGCTGCGGCGCAGCTCGGCCGCCCGCTGGTCGTGCAGTCGGGCCCGCTCGGCGGCGTCGACGCGACGGTAGGCGGCTTGTTCAGCGGGGTCGTGGGAGGTGCCGTCGGACTCGACGTAGGCCAGGGCCGGCTTGTGATGATCGGTCAGGTGTTCGTGCTCGTCCGGATGTTGGGCGACGGTGTGGGTGGCATGGGCGGCGAGAGCCGTGGTGAGTTCGGGGATCAGGTCGGCGCCGCCGGTGTGCACGGTGACCGTCACCAGGTCCGGCAGGGCCCGGCGCAGCAGGATGGCGAGGAACTCCTGGTCGGTGTGATCGGCCTCGTCGACCCGGTCGAAGCGCAGGGCCAGCGCGTGGCCGCGCTCGCGGGCGTGGCCGTGCAGGAACTCGATGATGCCGTGGGCGAGGCGGCGGGTGCGCTTCGCCGGGTAGAGGCGGGTGCGCTCGTTGGGCACGGCCAGCGAGGTGAGGGTCTGCGGTCCGGCGCCGATCAGGTCCTTGAGTTCCGGAGCAGCGGACAGGATTTCGACGGCGTGGTGCGCCACGAGCTCCGGGCGGGCCCGGTGCGCATCCGGAACCAGTGAGCGCAGCAGGGTGCCCAGACCGGTGTACGGTCCGCGCAGCCGCCGGTGGCAGTCGGCTCGGGCGTCGTACCGGTCGTCGTGCGCGGTGCCTTCGGGCTGGAGGTGCCAGGTGTGGGAGGTCACGGGTTTTCCTTTCGTGAGTGCGCGGGCCGGTCACGCGGCGGCGCGGCGTTGCCTGCGGCCGACCAGCAGGGGCAGCACGACGACCTGGACGACGATGACGAGCAGGGCGACGGCGGCATCCCAGAGCCGGCCGTCGCTCAGCGAGCGGTGCGCGATGCCGTCGGCGAGTTGCTGGGCGAACGACACGGCCGGCAGGACGACGGTGAACACGGCGGCGACCAGCAGGAAGGCGGTGCCGATCGCGGTCAGCAGGGCGTACCAGGGGGCCAGCGCCCGCTCCCGCGCCGTCCAGCGGTCCTCCGCCCAGCCGCCCCGGCCCAGACGGTGGCGCAGATAGGCCGAACCCACCTCGTGCAGGTCGGCGCAGCCCAGGGCCGTGGCGAGGACGTAGTAGAGGTCGGTACGCAGGAAGATCAGGAACTGCCAGGCCAGCCGGGGCAGGATCAGGTACGCCACGGCGAGGGCGAACCGCCCGGCCCAGGACGGTCCGGTCGCGAGGTCGACCGCCGCCGCGAGGGTGAGCGCGCCGAAGAGCACGACCTCGCCGAGCATCCCGGCCAGGAAGGGCAGGTAGCGCTGCGCGGGCCGCACACCGAACAGCGCGTCGAGCCGGGTCTCGAAGACCACGAAGTAGAGCCGTCGTCCGATGCCCAGGCCGGTGGGCAGGCCGAGCCTGCGGCCGGCCAGGACGTGCCAGCCCTCGTGCCAGAGCATGAGTGGCATCTGCACCGCGGCGAGGGTCACCTCCACCGCGACCAGGGACGGGACGAAGAACAGGTTCCGGGTGTGCGGCTGCAGTCGGGGCTCGTAGATCATCGCCGCGATCGCCAGTGCGGTGATCAGCGCGTAGCAGCTCCAGCCGAGCGGCGAGAACACGGCACGTCCCCAGGCCTGGAGGCGTACGGGCACGGGCTCGGCGGCGGCGCCGGGCTCGTGGACGAAGCCGAGATCGCGCATGGCCTCGATGAAGTCGGCCAGGTCGACCGGCTCTCCGTAGGCCGCGTGGTACCAGGCGGCGGCCTCGGCGAGCGGCATGCCGTCGGCCAGGCGTCGCAGCAGCGCCGCGCCGTCCTCCGGGAGCAGCGCGAAGGACCCGGTGTCGGGCCGGCCCACCAGCGTGCCGTCGCGTTCGGTGACGAAGGTGAGCGGATGGAACGCGAGGTCGGCGGTCGCCATGATCTCTCCCTCGGAGGGGTGCGGGCCTCCCGGACGGGTGCGGCCCGCTCGGGCGGGTGCGGCGGGACGAACCCGGGCCTGCGTGCTGTGCTGCACGCAGGCCCGGGGGTGTCAGCGGGTCAGCAGACCACGAGGACGTAGGACGCCGGCGAGGTGAGCTTGATGGAACCGGTCTTGCGCACAGCGATCTTCTTCATGGTTCGACTCCCTTGATGGAGAGGTGGGTTGGCACCGCCCGCCCTGGTGGCGGATCGGCGAGTCCGACGATGGCATGGCGTCCGGTGGGCGGACATGGGTAGTCGGTCCCCGTCTTCCCGCCCGGAGCCGGGACGGAAAACGGGGGCCCGATCCCCATACCGGGGTAGGCCGGGCTCGGACACCATCCAAGCCATGCGAAATGACGCCCTCTCCGTGATCGCCTGTGGCTCGATCGCGGCCAAGGACCTGCCGAACTACCTCGTCTTCCTCCGCCAGGAGATCGACCTGCCGTTGAGGGTCCTGCTGACCGCGAGCGCCGCGCGCTTCGTCCACCCCCAGGTACTGGCCTGGCACGCGGACGAGGTGTACGTCGCCGACGACCCGACCCTCAACCCCACCGAGTTCGCGCACCGCTCGCTCGGCCTGGTGGTGCTGCCCGCCACCGCCAACACCCTCGCTGCGGCGGCACTCGGGCTGGCCGCCACGCCGGCCCAGACGGTACTGCTGGCCCACGAGCGGCCCGCACTGTTCTTCCCGAACATGAACGGCTCGATGTGGCGCAAACCCGCGACCCGACGTCACGTCAGTACGCTGCGCGCCGACGGCCACACCGTGGTCGAGCCGACCGAGCGCGAGATGTTCCTGCTGTGGCAGAAGGAGAACGGCGTCGGGCCTGCCATGCCGGGGCCCGACGAGGCCGCCGAGACGGTCGTGAAGTGGCTGGAGGACGCCCTCAACGGCGACGACGAGTCGGCATAGGGTGCGCCTTGATCGGGATCAGCAGACCGGAGGGGATCACGATGACGGAACCGCGCGTGGACCGGTTCAGTGGACTCGTCGGACGCGAGGACGAACTCGCCCTGCTGGACCGCGTCCTGCAGGACGCGCGGCAGTCGCGGGGCGGTACGGTGTGCGTGACCGGAGAGCCGGGGATCGGGAAGACCAGACTGGCCGGCGAGGTGATCACGCTGGCCCGGGAGGCCGGGATGACCGTGCTCAAGGGCCGCTGCATCGCCACCGGCCCGGCCGTGCCGTACCGGTCGCTCACCGAGGCACTGCTGTCACTCGCCCGGGCCGGTGGCGCGCCGCCCACCGACGCGCTCGGACCGTACCTGCCCGTGCTGGGCCGCCTGGTCCCCGAGTGGGCGGTCGGGGACGCCTGCGACCGGTCGCCGATCGTGCTGGCCGAGGCCGTGGTCCGGCTGGCCGCCGCCTGCGGCCGGGAGCGCGGCTGCCTGCTCGTCATCGACGACCTGCACGACGCGGACCTCGAGACGCTGGCGGTCCTGGAGTACCTGGCGGCCAACCTGGCCCTGCTGCCGGTCGCCGTCGTCGCCACCCTGCGGGACACGCCGGGCGCCGCCCACTCGCTCGCGGACACGCTGGCCCAGCGCGGGGAAGCCGGCCTGTTGAGACTCGGCCGGCTCGGTGCCGCGCAGGTGCACGCGCTGACCGCGAACTGTCTCGGCTGCCCGCCGGACGAACTGCCTGTGGCGGTGTCCGACCAGGTGCTCGCCGACAGCAGCGGAATCCCGTTCACCGCCGCCGAGTTGATCCGCGGCATGCGCGCCGAGGGCCGACTCGTCCGCACCGAGGGCCGCTGGCGGCTGGTCGGCACCAGCCGCGCGGCCGTCCCGTTCACCCTGGTCCGGGCGGTCGAGCAGCGGGCGGAGCGGCTCGGACCGCAGACGCTCCGGCTGCTGTCGGCCGCCGCAGTGCTGGGCCGCAGCTTCCCGCTGTCGGTGGCGCGGCGCTGCGCCGCGCCGGACGACCACGAGCCCGCCGTCTCGCTGCGCTCCGCCGTCGTCGACGGCCTGCTGGTGCCGGACGACGAGCGTGGGCCCGACTGGTACGCCTTCGAACATCCACTGACCCAGGAGGCGTTGCTCGACCGGCTCACGCCGGCCGACCGGGCCGAGCTCGCCGCCCGGGCCGTGGCGGCCATGAACGAGCTCGACCCGAGCCTGCCCGGCACGTGGTGCCTGCTGGCCGCGCGGCTGCACGGGCGGGCGGGGGACCGCCGGACCGCCGCCGTCCGCTACCTGGAGGTGGCCCGCCGTGCCCTGGCCGGCCACGGGCCCGGAACGGCGATCGCGGCGCTGCACGAAGCCCGGTCGGCCTTGGGGCCTGTCGACGGATCGGACGTCCACCTGCCTGACGACGCCGTACCGGCGGGCGTGCGACGGGAGTTGCTGGAGACCCTGCTGCTCGCCCTGGCGGACGACGGCCGGCTCGACCGGGCCACCGAGGTGGCGCAGCAACTGCGCCGGGCCGATGTCGAGGCCGATCCGGGACGCCGGGTCGAGCTGCACGTGCGGCTGGCCTGGGCGGCGCAGGTGGCGGGGCAGTGGGACGTGGGACTGGAACAGGTCCGCGCTGCCCGGGAGCTGCTGCCCGAGGGGGCGGGTGCGCGGGACACCGCGGGCATCGACGTGGTCGAGGCCTACCTGGTGGTGTCGACGGCGGAGCAGGGGCGGATCGGCCGCAGCGAGCAACTGGCCCGCCGGGCGATCGAGGGCGCGGAACAGCGCGGTGACCACGCACTGGCCTGCCAGGCGTGGTACGCGATGGGTTTCGCGACCCGTGGGCGTTCCCTGGCCGAATCCGACCGGTGCTTCCGCCGCACGCTGCGGTTGGCCGCCGAGAGCCGCCAGGTGAGCTGGCACAACCACGGGCTGATCGGCCTGGGCAGCAACGCCTGGCTCGCCGAGGCCGACCTGGACGGGCTGCACCACGCCCACCAGGAGGCGATGCGAACCGGTTGCGTGAGCCTGGCGCACAACGTCGGGGCGATGCTGGCGCTCGACGCGGTGCTGCGAGCCGACTTCGACCGGGCCGCGGCCCTGCTGGACGGCTCCAGGGCCGAGACCGAGCGACTGCAGTTGCACTCGGTGTCCCGGTACGCCCTGATGGTGGGCGCGGTGGCCGCCGCCCACCGGGCCCGCAGGCCCCAACTGCGGGCGGCGCTCGCCCGGTTCCGGACCAGCGGTGGGAACGAGTCGCGGGAGGCACCGCTCGTGCTCGGTCTGGCCGAGCTGTTCTGCGCGCTGCTGGAGGAGGACCACGAGCAGGCGGCGGAGCTGGCTGCGCGGCTGGCCGCCGCCGTCCCGCCGGACGAGGAGAACTACTTCCACCTCGCCGGCAGCCACGGGCTGGTCCTGCTGCTGTCCGTGCTGGCCGGGCGAGCCGACTGGGCAGAGGTCGAACGGATCACCGCGAGTCAGGCGGGCCGGATGCGGTGGAACCGGCAGTTCGTCGGCCTGGCCCGGGCGGTCCTGTACGGGCGGGAAGGTCGCCCGGCCGAGGCCGTGGCGGCGTTCCGCGCTGCGCAGGCCGACGCGGTGATCTTCCCGACGGCTCGTCACCTCGGCCTGCGTCTGGTCGCCGACGCCGCGGGCACCGACGGATGGGGGGCGGTCCGCGACTGGTTGACCGAGGCCGAGAAGTACTTCCACCACTCGGGTGCCGACGCCGTCGCCGCCGCGTGCCGCTCCCGGCTGCGTTCGCTGGGCGCTCCGGTCGGGCAGCGCCGTACCGGCACGGATCGGATTCCGGCCGAACTCGTCGCGCTCGGCGTCACCCTGCGCGAGTACGACGTCTTCTGCCTGCTGGTCGAACGCGTCGGCAACAAGGCCGTGGCCGCGCGCCTGCAGATCTCTCCCCGGACGGTCGAGAAGCACATCGCCAGTCTGATCGGCAAGACCAACTCCGCCACCCGTGCCCAGCTGTGCGACTTCGTGGCGGACTTCCTCGCCGCACGGTAGGCCTGCCGGGAAATCTGATGCGCCACCCTGAATGGGCGATGGTGTGTCAGAGTTGTGGAGTGACAGTGCAGACGATTCAGCCGGTTCCGCTGCCCGCGGCATCCGGCGCCTGGTGGCTGCCCGCACTGTCGCCGGCCGAACGCGATGCCCTGCCGCCCGGGCGAACGCCACGCTGGGCCGAGTCGGTGGAACAGGCGCTGCGCCTCGCCGAGTCGGCACCCGGCGGGCGGATCCGCTCGCTCCCCGGGACGGGCCCCGAGGGCCGACTGCTGCATCCGCTGCTGCCGTTCCTGCGGACCACCTCCCGCCACTTCGCGGCGGCGAACCCTGCAGCGGCAGGGCGGCGAGCGGTGTGGGCCGGTGCACGGCGCCACCTGGCCGACGGCTTGGTGCGGCTGGCCGGACGCACACTGGTACAAGAGTTGGGGCACGCGCGCCGGGCCGGAACCTTGACCGGGCAGGACGGGCGGGAGCGGTTCGACGCGTTCCTGTGCGAGGTCGCCGCCGGACCGGCCCTGGGCGCGGTGCTGCACCGTCATCCCGTGCTGGCCCGGCTGCTGGCCGAACGGTGCATGCGCACCGTGGCCGCAGCCACCGAACTGCTGGAGCGGCTCCACGCGGACCGGGAGCAGCTCACCGCCGCCCTGCTCGACGGCGAGCCCGGTCGGTTGACCCGGGTCCGCTTCGGACTGGGGGACCCGCATGCGGCGGGCCGGTCCGTCGCCGTGCTGGAGTTCGACGGCGGGCAGCGCCTGGTGTACAAGCCGCGCCCGCTCGGTCTGCACGCCCGGTGGAACGAACTGCTCGCCTGGTTCGGCGGACACCAGCCCCAACTGGCGGCGCGAGCAGTTCGGTTGCTGCCGCGGGCGGGGTACGGCTGGGCCGAGTACGTCGCGCCGCGCCCATGCCGGTCCCAAGCCGAAGTCGGGCGGTTCTACGAGCGGCTCGGCGCCCAGCTCGCGCTGCTGCACGTGGTGAACGCGGTCGACATCCATGCCGAGAACCTCATCGCCGCGCGCGACCAGCCGGTCGTGGTGGACGTGGAGACGCTGTTCCACCCGTGCTGGGCGCCCGTCACCGACGGCGGCGCCGATCCGGCCGCCCGGGCGCTCGCCGCGTCCGTGCAGCGGACCATGGTGCTGCCGAACCCGTGGTTCGGCGGCGGCGGTTCACTCGACCTCTCGGCACTTGGCGCCCGGGCCGACCAGTGGACGCCGGACCCGATGCCCGGGTGGGCGGACGCGGGCACCGACCTGATGCGGCTGGTCCGCCGCCCGGCGCGCTGGCCGGGTGCCGACAACCGCCCGGTGCTGGCCGGGAGACCCGCCGATCCGGCCGACCAGCTCGACCGGCTGCTGTGCGGATTCCGCGCCGGCTACCGGGCGATTGCCGCACATTCCCATGAACTGCTCGGTGAGCAGGGGCTGTTGCTTCGCTTTGCGGGTGAGACGATGCGCCTGGTGGCGCGGCCCAGTCAGAGCTATGCGACGCTGCTCGCCGAGGCGACCGAGCCGGAGCTGCTGCGCGACCACTCCGGTCGGGAGCGGGCCTTCGCCGCACTGCACGACGAGACCGGCTACCCGCACCTGCACGTGCTGGCGCCCCACGAACTCACCGACCTGCTCGCCGGCGACGTCCCGTTCTTCACCACGACCCCCGCCGCCCGCACCCCGCGGACCTGGGACGGTCGTGAACTCCCGTTCCTGCTCGACGAATCCGGGCTGACGGCCGCCGCCGGGACGATCCGGGGGATGTCGGAGGGCGACCTCGACCGGCAGGTATGGCTGATCCGCGCCTCCCTGGCCGCCGGACGACGGTCTCCGGGCCGCCATGCTCCGGGGCGCCCCGCTGCCGAATCCGAGGACGCCTACGACGGCGACCCCGGTGCCCGGGCGCTGGAGCTCGCACGGGGGATCGGGGAGGACCTGCTCTCCCGGGTTTGTCGGGGCGAGGGCCGGGTGAACTGGCTCGGGCTGCAGGAGGCCGGGCCAGGGCAGTGGGCGGTGCTGCCGATGGGCATGGCGCTCGGCGACGGCTACACCGGCCCGGCGCTGTTCCTCGCCGAACTGGGCCGGCTCACGGGGGCGGTCCGCTATCAGGAGGCCGCCGCCCAGGCCGTCCGCGTCCTCCCACAGCTCCTGAGGCTCTTGGCGGAGCACCCCGAACTCGCGCGTGCCGTGGGGCCGGGCGGCTTCTCCGGGCTCGGCGGCATCAGCTACGCCACCGCCCGGCTCGCCACCCTGCTGGACTCCCCGGAGCTGAGCGCCGCCCTGCCCGCCGGCCTCGCCGCACTTCACACGGCCGCCGTCGACCCGGCAGCCCCCATGGACATCGCCGACGGCCTGGCCGGTGCCCTGCTCGCGGCCGAGGCCGTGCATGCTCAGACGCGGCTGCCGGCGGCCGCCGAACTCGCCCACACTGTCAGGACCTTGGCGGGCCGTCGGCCCCGTCCTGAGCGGCCCGGATTCCTCCACGGCCACGAGGGCGTCGCGTGGGCCCTGCGGGAGCGAGCGGCGGTGGACCTGGCGGACTCCGACGGCCCCGGCCGTTGCCCGGACTGGGTCGGCCGGGCGCTGCGCGCCCGCGAGGCGGACCAGCACCTCGCCCTGCTCGCCGACCGCGTGCCGATGCCGGGCCACTCGCTCCGCCACGGCGAACTCGGGCTGTTGGAACCACTGGTGGAGCTGATGCCGACCGATGCCGGCCATCGCCGTACGGCCGCTCGACTGGTGCGGTCCGTCGAACAGCAAGGCGCCCGTTGCGGCACCCCCGGCGAGGTGCCCACACCCGGCCTGCTGACCGGACTGGCCGGCATCGGCTACGGCCTGCTGCGGCTCGGCTTCGGCCCCAGGATCCCCTCGGTGCTGCTGTTGCGACCGGCAGCAGGACCGGGGCCCGTCGAACGAGAGGGAAGACATCACCATGATGGACGGCGAACTGCTCGACAATGTGGACAACGAGCTGCAGGAGACCGACGAGCGTCGCACGGCGGCTGATCACGCGGCCCGCCAGGCCCGGCTGCGGGTGGCGATCCTCGCCGGCCTGACCGTTGGCGCGGCTACCGTGGTCGCACTGGGCCAGGGGGACCCAAACACAAGCACCGTCGCGAGCATTGTCCTCTGAGAAAGCGTCATTGTCCGAGACCGGTGGTGGGGGGGGGCGCGGGGGGGGCCCCCCCCCCCCCCCCCGCGGGGGGGATAAAAAAAAAACAACGCACCACACAGCGTTGGAAGGTGGGTGGGA